>JANLUN010000329.1:0-3238 GCA_031363505.1 Planctomycetota bacterium
TCGCCGACTGAGCGCTGATCGCCGACTGAGCGCTGATCGCCGATTCGGCGCTCCTCCGCCAGCACACTCGATTCGATCGCGCAGACTTCGACTCGCTACGGTTCGTCGCGCCGTTCGAAATCCGCACACACGTGTGCGCCCTCCGAACGCTGCGGCATTCGACTCGATTGCCGTGAGCGCCCCGGCGCTCACTAGGCTCGCGCTTCGCGATTGCACTTACGTCCGCCGTGGCTGGACTCAACCGGCACAGCGCTTGCCCGCGACACGCCCCGTCCGAGGCAATTCGGAATCGCGCGCGCAGCGCTTCCGAGGATCCGCGACGCGCCGGCAGACAGTGTCCGCTTCCCTACTCGAAAGGAATCGATGATGACTCCCTCCATCTTCCGCACGATCCAGATCCCCGCACTGCTCGCCGTTCTCACAACATCAGCGCACGCCAGCGTGTCGAACTACTGCGTCGGAGCTCCGAACTCCGTTGGAGCGGGCGCCGACATCGCGTGGGTCGGGCCGCACAACCCGCAGTTCGGCGGACTCACCGTGCAAGGTTGCCCGTCGAACTCGTTCGGCGTCTTCCTGTACAGCATGGCTACCGCGCAGACCCCGTTCGGCGATGGGTTCGCTTGCGTCGGCGCACCGATGCTGAATCTTGCGCGCCGCAGAACCGACGCTGCCGGCTCGCTCTTGATGCGCGTGTGGTGGGGCAGCGAGCAAGAGGATCTGCAGTGGCTCACGCACCCGCAGAACATCGGTGTCACCTGGCACTTCCAGTACATGTACCGCGACGTCGCGGGCCCCGGAGGAACTGGTTTCAACCTGAGCGATGGAGTCGCGGTGCAGTTCAGCCCGTTCGAGTAGGGCCGGGCCTCGATCGAGACGAGTTCACTTGAAACGGAGTCCGAAAGGACTCCGTTCTCGTTCGTCAGTCGCTCTTTTGCTTGCCGTGGCGTTGCTCGAGCAAGCGTTTGAGGCGTTTCAGATCGGAGCGATCCTTCTCGGGCCGATTCGTCGCTTCCTTCATCGAGATCAAGTCCTCGATCGCTGCGAAGTGCGTCTTCACGCCCATGAACTGACCGTCGACGCGTCGACGCCAAACAGTCGCCCATTCGGCGCCCGGGACGCGCGAGTGGACTTCGACCCGCAACAGTCCGCCAAACGAAAGAATGTCACCCGCAATGAAGTCCTCGGCCGAGAAGTCGGGCTCAGCGCCGGCCCAACGCGTCAACGCATCGCGAACCTTCCGGGCATTGTCGAGCGTCGGCTCGATCAAGACGTCGATGTCACGCGTCGTCCGGTAGGGAATCAGCGACAGCACCGCCATTCCCCCGATCACTACATAAGCCGCGTCTTCTTTGTTGAGTGCTGCGAGGAAGTCGGCGAAGTCCGTGTTCACGGTCCAATTCCTGTGATTCCCACAACCGCCAAGTCGCGTCGAGTAAAGCCTCGAGAGCAGCCATTCGT
This sequence comes from Planctomycetota bacterium, assembly GCA_031363505.1. Taxonomy (GTDB): domain Bacteria; phylum Planctomycetota; class UBA1135; order UBA1135; genus JANLUN01. Next base: position 1,459 of record JANLUN010000329.1, read on the forward strand.
GCCTCGGGCGTGGCGCGAAGTGCATCTTCGACCGACTGGTCCACGAGAACATCCTCCGGAGCGTCGATCGGATAGCGGACCTGGGATCGTCGATGCGAGTTCTGCATGGATGTCGCGCTTCGAGTCCATTCTAACATCAGGAACTGTAGGTCACGCGTCCCGCTCGTACGCCTTCTCGAGCCAGCGCTCGACCTCGGCGTCGATCTCCGCCACCGACGTGATCGCGATCCTGTGCGTGATGCGATCTTTCTTCGCGAAGCCGCCGGTGTCGATCAAGCGGCCCTTCGCCTTCAAGTCGCCGAGCGCGAAGCCGAGATCGATGCGCGTCTTCGTGCTCGGCTTGATCTGCGCGAACACGTGCTTGCGGTAGAACGGCACGATCGTGGAGCCCGGGCAGAGTTTCACGTCCTTGCCGAGTGCGAGGCCGAGTCTGACGAGCCGTTCGTGTATCGGGCGCAGATCGCCCTTGCCGACGTACATCGCGTCGACGAGCGCATCGGGATCGTAGTCTTCCGCACCGCCGCCGCCGCCCGCGCGCTCCGCCACCCAGGCGGCGTAGTTCGTCGTCAGCCCGTGCTCGCTCTTCAGCCACGCGATCTGCCCCTTCGCAGTCGGCGGACCAGACTTCTTCACGAGCTTGATCCACTGCTCGAGCGTCTTGCCGGTGCGCTCGATGAGCTTCGCCATCGACGTCGTTTGCATGGCGAAGCCGGGGTGCAAGCTGTACGGGGACTTGAGCGGCGCGGACTTCGACTTGGGCGCAGATTTCGAGTCGAGCGCGGACTTCGACGTGGACTCGGAGTCCGGCGCAGATTTCGACTTGGGCATCGGAGAGCTCCTCGGGGCGCGCGCTCGCGACACGCAGGACGCGGACGCACGCGTTCAAACGCGTGCGAGATCGTGGCACACGAGAGTAGCATGGGCGGCCAATCATGGTCGATCTCGCCAAGCGCACATGGCCCGAAGCGAACGAGCTCTTCGGACCGCGCACGATCGCGATCCTGCCGATCGGAAGTACCGAGCCGCACGGGCCGCACTTGCCGCTCGACACGGACGTGACGATCGCGGTCGCGCAGGCGCGTCGCGCGGCGGAGAGGCTCGAGAAACTGCGCGTCACCGCCGTCGTGCTGCCGCCGCTCGCGTACGGCCTCACGAACTACACCGACGGTTTCGCGGGCCGTGTCACCATCCGGCCGGGCACGTTGTGGGCGCTCGTCGACGACATCGTGTGCGCGCTCGAGCAGCAGGACGTGCGGCAAGTCGTCTTCGCGAACGCGCATCTGGAACCGGCGCACGTCGCGGTGCTACGTGGAGTCGTGCTCGATCATCCCACGCGCAGCAAAGGCAAGGCGCAGGTCGTCTTCCCCGACAACACGCGGCGCAAGATCGCGGAGACGCTCGGCGACGAGTTCATGAGCGGCGACTGTCACGCCGGCCGCTACGAGTCGAGCCTCGTCATGGCCGCCGATCCCGAGTCCGTGCTCGACGTGAAGCGCCGCGGGCTGCCCGCCGTTTCGATCGGGTTGATCGAGAAGATGAAAGCCGGCGTCGCGAGCTTCAAAGCGGCCGGCGCCGTGGACGCGTACTGCGGCGATCCCGCGGCGGCGACGCGCGCGGAAGGCGAGACCTTGATCGAGCGACTCGCCGATACGATCGTGCTCGCTTCGCGCGAAGCCTGGCCCGATCTCTTTGCATGAGCGCCTTCACGACCGTCATCCAAGTTCGCTTCGGCCACGTCGATCCGGCCGGCATCGCGTACTTCCCGCGCATCTACGACTAC
>JANLUN010000334.1:0-1861 GCA_031363505.1 Planctomycetota bacterium
CCAGACCAGCCCGGGCGACGCTGGCACGACAACGCTCTCGCTTGGAAACGCGAGCGTGACGAACATCCCCCTATCCGTCGCTCCCGCCGACCTCGACGGCGACGGAGACCTCGATCTCGTCTCGGCCAACGGGGGCAGCTATCCGCTCACCGTCTTCTTCCAGACCAGCCCCGGCGTCTTTGGCACGACACCGCTCTCGCTTGGAGACGCGAGCGTGACGAATGGCCCCTACTCCGTCGCTCCCGCCGACCTCGACGGCGACGGGGATCTCGATCTCGTCTCGGCCAACGTGAACGGCAACACGCTCACCGTCTTCTTCCAGACCAGCCCGGGCGCCTTCGGCCCGACCCCGATCTCGCTTGGAAACGGGAGCGTGACCCCTGTCCCCAATTCCGTCGCTCCCGCCGACCTCGACGGCGACGGTGATCTCGATCTCGTCTCGGCAAACCGATTCAGCAACACGCTCACCATCTTCTGGAACAACCACTGAGTCACGCGCGCTCGCCTGATCGCGTCGCGACGTAGAGAGAGCTCGATCCAAACCGCTGGATCAAGTCCCGAGTGCTGACTCACAGCGTCGCCCGTCCGGTTCCCGCGTCGCCGAGCGTCCTGTAGAACCTGGTCGTGAGCCGCTCGAGGATCCGCCTCCTCCTAGCCTTGTGTGCTGTCGTCGCGCTGGATCAATTCGTCCAGCTCGTCGTGCTCGACGGCGGTTACCTCGGCTCGTGTCGCATCGCGCCATTCGAGCCGCCTGTCTTTGCGCAGGTCCAGTCCGACTCGCTCGACCGAATTCGCTCGCACCTCGCCACGAACGATCCTCCGGCGTCGATGCTGAACTTCGACGCGGAGCTCGGTTGGTGCTCGAAGGCAGACAGCCGACCGAATCCTCCGCTCTACGACTGGGCCGGTTGTCGCATCGGGAACCAGCCGCTCGCGCGCGAGCGTTCTCCCGGCGTTCAGCGCGCGGTCGCGATCGGGTGCTCGTTCACCGTGGGCGACGAGGTCGAAGCGCACGACACATGGGAGGCAGAGCTCGAGCAACTCGTACCCGATCTCGAAGTCGCTAACTTGGGCGTGGGCGGCTACGGGTTAGACCAAGCACTGCTCCGCTTGCGCCGCGACGGCACGCGTCTTCATCCGGACGAAGTCTGGCTCGGTGTATTGCCCAGCGTGATGTTGCGGTGCGTCACGACGTACATGCCGGCGCTCGGCCATTGGGATTATCCCGTCAGCTTCAAGCCGCGCTTCGAGTTGGAGCAAGACGGAGAGCTTCGATTCGTGCCGTCGCCGGCGCGCACTCTGGACGATGTCATTCGTCTCTTGTCGTCGCAGTCCGACTTCATCGCCGCAGTCGGTCATTCCGATCGCTGGGTCGCGCGCGAGCCGGCGGCGTACGCACCTTTCGGCTCGTCGTGGTTGCACCGGTCCTCTGTTGCGCGCGTCGCGCTGACGTTGCACGAGATGCTCGGGCGCAACGTCGAGGTCGAGCTTCGCGATTCGACGAGCGAACTCTTTCAGCTCACCTATCGCTTGTGCCGCGCGGCGCGCATTGATGCGGAGCGCGCGGGCGCTCGCTTTCGAATCTGGATCCTGCCCGATCGGCGCGACCTTCAAGACCTCGACAAAAACGGCTCCGCCTATTGGAAACGTTGGGTCGATGCGCTGCGCGACGACGGAGTCGAGGTGTTCGAGCTCACCGAGGCTCTCCAAGCGGCCGGCGGCGCACGCGCTCCGCAATTGTGGGCGCCGCGGACCCACTACTCGGCCGATGGAAATCGGGTCGTGGCTCGAGCGTTGGCGGAGTACCTCGCGGGTTCACGAGAACGGCGCGACAGCTGACGCGCTGCTCGAGGCGCAGGCC
>JANLUN010000355.1:0-3245 GCA_031363505.1 Planctomycetota bacterium
CGCTTCGGGATCGTGCGTTGGATGAAGTGATCGTGGATCTCGACGCTGGCGACGTCGAACACGCCCGTCCGCGGCATGTGACACTGCACACAATCTTGGTTCGCGCGCGCCGGCATCGGCTGCGAGCACGGTTTCGACGACGCGTGCGCGGCGTCCGACGACGCCTGCTCCCCCGCCGGGTGACACGCGAGGCAGCCCGCGCGCACGCTCGCCTTTTCATCGGGCGAGAAGCTCGAACGGTGCGGATCGTGACACGTCACGCACGTCATCGCGCTCTTCTCCGAGCCGATCGACTGCGTGAAGCAGCGCGACTTCACCATCTGTTGCACGTGGCTGACGAAGCCGATGTCGTACTGCGGGAACTTCGCGACGAAGATCGCGCGGCTGGCAAGGAGATCGGCGCCGAGCGCCGGAATCCCGCGCTGGCCGGGTGCCACCGCGATCCGCGCGTCGCCCTGCAAGTGACAGCGTGCGCAGACCGACACGCTCTCGATCGGATCTGTGAACTGCGCGCCGACGATCGGATCCTTGCTGTCCGGCTTCTGTCCCGCGAGCTCGCGCTCGCGCCACGCGACGTGCGCGTCGACCTCGCCGTGGCACGCGCCGCACGAGATGCCGCTGGGCTGCCACGTGTCGCGGCGCGGTTTGATATTGAGCGGATAGTCGCGCGGCGGGAGTTTGTCCGTGTGACACGAGAGACACTCCTCGGTGATCGGAACCGTGAACCGCATGCCTGGAGCGATCTCGTTCCCCGGAGCGAGTGCGGCGTGCCGCGGCGTCTCGCCGTGCGCCGAGACGACCTCGAGCGGCGCGAACGACATCAGCTCGCCGTGCACCGACACGTACGATCGATCGAGGTAGCCCGCGCCGATCGCGAACGCGATCTCGGCCGAGGATTGAAACGCGGGCGGAGACGTCGGCGGCGCCTTGGGATCGTTCCACGACTCGACGATGCGCGCGCTCTTGCCATCGTCGACGAATTGATACGAGAGGCCCGTGTCCCCGTCCGCGACTGGCGCGAGGCCTTTGAGCTCACCGGGTTTCAGCGGCTCGAACGCGCGCGCCATCCCGGTTTCGCGGTAAGAGCGCACGATGCTCTCGTGGCACGAGATGCAGCGCGCCCCAATTGTCGACGGCGCCGCCGGCGCGGACGCAGCGGGAGTCTTGCTGGAACGCTGGAGAACCTCGGCGCCGAGGCTCGTCGCGAGGCAGATCGAGCCGAGCCAAGCAACGACGTGCGTGAACGAGCGAGCGCTCATGTGTGGAGATTATGGGGTGCGCCCGGGGAAGCGAACACCGCTCGCTTCACAATCGGCAGCGCGTGAATGCGACTGAAGCACCGCGCGCGCATTGACGCGACACCGTCCAGCTCTAGACTTCGCCGTCTCTCGAAGGGGTCGACTCAGGGAAACGGACGGGCTGGAGGAGTTCGCGTGGAAGGGTTCGCATACGTCGTGTTCGGTGCCGGACGTCAAGGGACGGCCGCGGTCCACGACCTCGTCGTCAATTGCGAGGCGCAGCGAGTTCTCATCGTGGAGCCGGATGCTGCGCGCAGCCGGGAAGCCAGCGCCCGGTTGAATCGCTTGCTCGGGAAGCGCGCCAAGGGCCTGCGCTTCGTCCGCGCGGCGAGCGCGAAGGATCTCGCCGACACGGACTGCGTGCTGAGCTGCGCGCCGTACCAAGTGAACTTCGCGCTGACGGAGATGGCGCTGCAAGCCGGCGTCCCTTTTTGTGACCTGGGTGGCAATCCGGCCACCGTCGCGGCGCAGGAGAAACTCGCGTCGAAGCGCTCGACGCCCGTCGTGCCCGACTGCGGCGTGTCGCCGGGACTCTCGAACATCCTGGCCGTGCATTGCGCGCGAGTTCACGGCGCGGACACCGTGCACGTGCGCTGCGGCGGTCTGCCGCTCGTTCGCCCCGACGCGGAGTCGAATCCGCTGCAATACAAGCTCGTGTTCAGTCCGTGGGGACTGATCAGCGAGTACAGCGGCGATGTGCCGGTGATCCGCAAGGGCAGGGTGACGTCGGTCGAGGCGCTCAGCGTGACCGAAGCGTTCGATTCAGAGCACGAGAGCTCGCCGACGTCCAACAACTCGCCGCAAGTCGTCGAGTACTTGGCGAAATGCGGCGTGCGCCACTACGACTACATGACCGTGCGCTACAACGGCCACTGGGGTCTCGCGCGCGGCTGGAAGTCACTCGGCTACTTGCGCGGCGACGGCGAGCGCGACGCCGAGCTCGCGCGCGTCCTCGAGAACGATCCCGTGCTGCGCTACGACAGCGCGAAGGATCGCGACAAGTTGATCTTGTCGGTGCGCGCATCGACGTCCGCGAAGGGGCTTCGACGCGGCTTCGAATACCGTCTCGACGTCGCGGCCGACAAGCGGACGAAGTTCGCGGCGATGGAGCTCACGACGTGCTGGGGCATCACGATCGTCGCGCATCACATCGCGAGTGGGCGCGGCGCGCCCAAGGGCTTCGCAACGCCCGAGCGTTTCGTCGACACGAGCTTCGTGCTCGCGGAGCTCGAGAAGCGGCTCGGCCAGATCCGGCAGTGAACGCCCGAGTCTTACTTCGGTCGCCTGCCTGACACGGTTTCGTGCTGCGTGCGCACGAACTCCCAGTCGCCCTCGCCTTCCGCGAGCTCGCCGTGGAATCGGATCTCCCACGCCGGCGTGCGCTCTCCGCCGTGCACCTCGTGGAAGCGCGCCAGCGCGTCGACCGTCGCCGTCGGCGGATCGGACTCGGAGACCGAGATCTTCAGTTCGTCCTCCGGCATCTCGACCGCGTACAAGAACTTCTTCGTCGTCTCGTCCTTCGCCGTGAAGAAGAGATGCACCAGCGCGCTGTGCACGAGCTCACGATCCGCACCTGATGTCGTGTCGACGTAGCCCGCTGCGAGTCCGTCGAGGCACGGGTTCGCGCGCGTCGCGTTGAATCCATCCGCCATGCTCTCGATCATCCAGCGGATCTGCGTTTCGTCCGACGCGCACGCCGAGTAGATCCAGCGCCCGGCGAGGAACAAGCCGACGAGCGCCATCGTCTGCAAGAACACTTGTCTCATCGCGCGCAGCCTACAGCGGCTCGTTCATCTATCGGAGCTTGGTGCGTCGGGGTAATCTTGCGCGTCGAATCGACACCGAGGAGACCTTTGATGTACCGACGGCTCGCGCGCATGGCTGGCAATTATTTGGGAATCTTTTTCGCGGCTGCCACCGCGAGCGCCGCCGTCGCGTGGCCGCCGA
>JANLUN010000360.1:0-19181 GCA_031363505.1 Planctomycetota bacterium
CCGCCGGACGCGGGCGGCGGGAGCTCGACGTCCACGAGCTCCATCACTTCCGGTCCGCCGGTGCGAGCGACGCGAATGGCCTTCATGACGCACGCCTCCGAGCGCGCGCCGTCACGATACCACGCGACATCGGCAGCGACGGACGGCGCGCACCCCTGAGCCGATCGCCCGGGTGCGCGCACTCCTGAGCTGATCACCCGGGTGCGCGCACTCCTGGGCCGATCGCCCGAATGCGCGTATCCGTGAACTGATCGCCTAGGCGACGATCACTAGTGCGTGATCCGTCCCGAAACGGGCGCACACACGAACGCCGTCGGCGCCGTGATCTGCGCCAGCGTCATACCTTGCGGCAGCACGAGGTTCGTCAGCTCGTTCGGCACGTGGATCTGGATGAGACCCGGTCCGCCGTTTCCTCCAGCGCACGTCGCGCCGTATGCGTTCAGCGCGCCTCGCCCGCCGCGGCCTCCGAGAGCCGTGATGGTATTCGCGGACGCCTGTCGAAGATCCACGCGGCGCGCCTGCAACACGATCATCCCTCCCGATCCGCCGCCGCCACCACCGCCGAGGCGATCGTGGTTCGAGATGTCGCTCTGCACGGGCTCGCTGCTTCCGCCGGCTCCGCCGTCGCTCGCGATGCGACCGTTCGGGCCGAGCACGATGAACATGCTCTCGAGGATCAAGAGTCCCCCGCCGGCGCCGCCGCCCGCGCCTACGTGCGTGCCGCTCGTCGGAGTCCACGCCGTGTTCGGTGGAAAGCTCGCGCCCGCGATGCGGTTGCCACCGCCGCCGCCGCCGAAACCGGCGGTCGCCATCGGGAGCTCGCCGTTGATCCATTGCTGCGTGGCGAGATCGAATCGGATGCCGTAGAAGTCGGTCGCCGGTTGACCGTCGACGAAGACCGAGAGTCCGGCCGCGCCGCCGGCCGGAGGCGACACCAGCGTCAGCGCGCCGATCGCCGTGGTGCTTCCAGGACTTCCGGCTTGCGCGATCCGGCCGAGGTTCGCGGCGTTGTTCGGATCGACGTGCACGGGTTGATTCGCGGCGAACGCGCCGCCTCCTCCGCCGCCGGGACGGCTTTGCGACAGGCTCGCTGTGCTGACGCCACTCTCGCCGCCGCCACCGCTCCCCGGCGATGAAGGACCAGGGTGCGTGTCGGCACCACCGGGACGTCCCGCAGCGCAGTGATCCCAGTCGATCGGGTTTCCGGTTCCACCTCTTTGACCGGCAGCGGTCGAACGTCCTCCGAACTGTCGGCGGTTCGCTCCGGTGAGCTGGCCGACGTCGAGCGCGCGCCCGCCGGAGACTTCGAGCGTCCCCTCGATTCGAATGGTGCCCGACGCGTGGATGTGGAACGGTTGCGGCGCAGGAATGCCCGGGGAAGGCGTGGAAACTTCGGCCGCATCCGGATTGATCCGCAGCACGGCGCCCTCCTCGATCACGAGATCGCGCACGTAGAACTCACCGCCGAAGTGAGCGACGATCACATTCCTGGGGATGATCCAATCGGTCTCTGGACCGGGGCCTCCGAGTGGACCGAAATCGTGCAGTGCGAGCGCGAGAATCAGCAACATGTCGATGCCTCCGAAGAAGAGTGTGGGCCCCCGAGGAGCGAGCGGTTCCTGCCTGCCATCGCGCTAACGTCGCGATGTCGCCGAGTAACTCGAATACCGAGCGTGCCATTCCGCGCACGACTTCCGCGCGACTTCGCTCAGCGACGAGGAGTTCTTCACGATAACGCGGCGCTCGCGAGACTCCCCGGCCGACCTCCAGCCGGTGCAAACCGTGGCCCGCCACACTGCCCGTGAGTCACTCGACGCGCAGCCCGTCAGAGTCCCGCGGAAACCGACGCGAAACGCTGTTGCACGGCCCGCGCCTAGTGCTTCTTCACGCCCGCGAGCCGATCGCGGAACTCGTCGGCTGACTTGTAGCGCTCTTTCTTGTCCGCCATCAATCCGCCCGCGATCGCGTGCTCGAGCTCAGTAGGAACACTGACCTTCGGCGCGCGCGACTTCATCGTCGGCGGCGTCTTCGCGAGCTTCGATTGGAAGACGTCGAGGAAGCTCTTCCCCGCCCACGGGATGACGCCGGTGACCAGCTCGAACAGCACCGTCGCGACGTTGTAGATGTCCGATTGAACGTCGGGCGACTCGCCGCCGAACTGTTCGACCGGTGCGTAGAACGGCGTGCCGATCAGCGCGGTCTTGTCGCCGAGATGCTTCGCGCTCCACAGCGCGGGCGTGATCCCGCCGTCGACGAGCATCACGTGCGGCTTCTTGCTGACACCGATGTACACCGTGTTCGGTTTGATGTCACCGTGCACGAGACCCGCGCCATGGATCGCAGCGAGTCCTTCGAGAAGCTGATCCGCGACGTCCACGAGCATCGCCGGCGTCATCGTGCCGTTCTTCTGCTGCCACTCGCGCAGCGACGAACCCGGCGGCATGTCCGTCACGACCGCGATCGTTCCGTCTTCGACCGCGTGCACGTCATGCAGCGTGAGCACGGCGGGTGAACGCACCTTCTTCCACTGCGAGATCGTCTGTCCGAACTCGGCCGACTGCTTGACGCTTTCGAATAGCGCGGCCGGGAACATCTGCAGCTCTCGTTTTGAACCGCTCGTCGAATCGTCCACTTCGAACGTGGCCGACATCCCGCCTTGCCGGTTCGCGCGGACGATCTTGTAGCGGTCGTGAAATACCTTGCCGGGCGCGAGGTCGAACAGGGAGACGGTCTTCGAAGGCATAAGTTCTCAATCCAAGTGGAAGATCAGGACGCGCGCGAAGGTATCACGTGCTCGCGCAGGAAGTCGACCGCGAGCTTCCGCGCCCGCTCCGCGGCAGCGCGGTCGTAGCTCTTGCGCCGATCGTTCATGAAGCCGTGACCGACGCCCGGGAACGTGAGCACCGTGTGCTCCTTCGCGAATCGATCCAGCGCCACGCGCAGTCGTTCGACGTCGGCGAGCTCGATCGACGGATCGTCCTCTCCGAACATCGCGAGCAACGGAACGGACAGATTGAGCAGCATCTCGAGCGGTTGAATCGGCTTGTGGGCGGAGAGCTCGCGGTAGACGAATCGTCCGTAGAAGTCGACAACGGCGCGCAATCGCCGGCTCGTGCAGCCGAGGAGGAGTGCGTAGTTGCCGCCCATGCAGAAGCCGACGGCGGCGAGCGCGGACGCATCGACCTTTGCATCGCGCGAGAGATGCACGAGCGCGCCCTCCAAGTCGCCGAGCACGCGACGATCGGGAAGGCTCGCCACCGCGCCGCGAATCTGCTCGACGTTCCACGGCTCGCTGCTGTCTTCTTTGCCTTTGCGTGACCCAGGCACGCCCCACCCGGCGAGACTTCCGTCGGCTGCGACTCTCGGTTCGCGCTGCAACGCGCGACCTTCGCGCGCGAAGAGATCCGGCGCGAGCACCGTGAAACCTTCCTTCGCAAAACCTTCCACCATCGCCGTGACGTGCGCGTCGATACCGAAGGCTTCTTGGACGAGCACGAGTGCAGGCGAGCGGCTGTCGCCATTCGCGCGTTGAAAGAGACCGTGGATCTCGTCGCCGCCGTGACCGGCGAATCGGATCACTTCGAGGCGTGACATGGCGTTGACGGCGAGCTCTCGCAGCGCGCGCTCAGTACGACGCCGATGACGACACGTGCTCGCGCCACTTGTGGGTCGCGCGCAACTCCGACAGCGCCTCCGCGAACTCTTCGAGCTCCTCCTCGAGATTGTAGAAGTGCGGGCTCACGCGGATGCCGGCCCCGGGCCGGTGATCGACGAGGATTCCGCGCGCTTCGAGCGCCTTCACGAACGCTGGACCGTTCTCGTTCGCACCGAGCCCGACCGTGAGTGTTCCTCCGCGCCGGCTCGCATCGGGCGGACTGTTGATCGTGAAGCCGCGCTCTTCCAAGTTCGCCCAGAGAGCCTGCGTCATCGCGAGCGAATGCTCGCGGATCGCGTGCACACCGACCTCGAGCACGATCTCGTATCCCGCCGTCGCTTGGAGAAAGCTCGCCACCGACGGCGAGCCGTGGAGCATGCGGCGGATGCCGGACACGTAGCGCTGTGGTCCGGTTTCGAACGCGAACGGCGCACTGTGCGCCGCCCAACCCGTGATCTTCGGCTGCAAGCGCTCGACGAGATCCGGCCGCACGTACAAGTAACCAGCGCCCGGACCGCCGCACAACCACTTCACTGATCCCCCGCACACCATGTCGACGCCGAGGTCTTGCACGTCGAGCGGAACGGTGCCGAGTGACTGATACGTGTCCATCATCACGAGCGCGCCCATTTCTTTGGCGCGCTTGCAGATCGCCTTCGCGTCCTGGAGGAAGTGGCTCTTGAAGCACACGTGGCTGATGGGAACGATCAGCGTCTCCTCGTCGATCGCTTCCAAGAGGCGCGCGGTGTCGACGGTGATGCCGTCCGTCGGAACCATCTCGATGCGCGCGCCGTGGCGACGGCAGCCTTCCCACACGTACATGTTCGTCGGGAAGTTTTGATCCGTGTACACGACCTTGTTGCGCTTGCCGGAGAAATCGAGAGCGCTCGCGACGATGCTCTGGATGACCGACACGTTCTGGTGCATCACGACGCTGTCCTTCGGCGCGTTCATGAGGCGGCCGAGAACGTTGCCGACGTCGACGGGCGCGTCCCACCAGCCTTCGCTCCACGCGCGCACACCGCGCTCCGCCCACTGGTCGGCGAACTCGCGCAGCTTGTCGTACACCGTCGCCGGCATCGCGCCGAGGCTGTGGCTCACCAAGTAATTGGTGTCCGCAAGGATCGGGAAACGGTCGCGCCAGAGGTCGGGGTCGAGGGGCATCTGCAGACGCGAGCTCAAGCCCGTCCCGCGGTCGCCACGAGCTCCGGCGCGAGATCGACGCCGAGCGTCGTTCCCGCGGGCACGACCAAGTGACACGCCGCGATGAACGGCTTGAGGCTCTCGAAGTACTCGCGCACCGAATCCGAGCAGCGCTTCGTGCGCAATCGCAGCGCAACCGCGCGCGTGTCCCCCGGCGTGCCGGGCCGGCCGAGTGACACCAGCGCGATCGCGAGCCAACGATTGAACATCTGCTGTGCTGCCGGACGGTTGCCCGCTTCGGACGCGAACTCGATGAAGAGCTCGTGACCGCGGCGCGTGCTCGTGCGCTCCATCGCGAGCGAAGATCGCGCGATCGCCGCGAAGTCACGGCTCTCGCTGTCGATGTAGCCGCTGCCCGCGACGCGCTCGGCGCTGTCGCACAAGACGAGGCACACCGCGAGCTCGAGGCGCGACGTCGGATACGGAATGCGCTCCATCTGGCCGCGCACCGCGAGCGACAGGTTTTCGCCGCCGAGCTTGCCGTAGAGAGCCTCCACCGAGCGCAGGATCTGCAACGACTGCTCGAGATCGTGCGTGAGCAGGATCTTCTCGTCGAGCTCCGGCACGAACTTCAGCCCGTGCGCGCGGATGTTGGCGGCCATCAATTGTCGAAACGCCTGGCGTTCGACGATGCGGCGCAACAGGTTCCGAGATTCTTCGTCGAGTTCGATGGCCTTCATGCAGCACAACCTCCGGGTAGAGATGCGACTCGCGTCGCGGGATCGTGATCAGCGTCCGTCCGATTGGCTTGGGCGCGTCTTCGGAGACGCACCGCTCGCCGGGTCGACGCCGGTCAGCGCGTCGGCCGGTAGCACGAGTCGCTCGACGGGTTTCCCGCCGACGATGTGCTGGTCGATGATCTCGTCCACGTCGGTGAGCGTGACGTGGCCGTACCAAGTGGCTTCGGGATAGACGACGAGCGCGACGCCGTTCACGCATTGATCGAGGCACAGAGCCTTGTTCGGTCGAACGACGCGCTTGAGTCCGCGCTCGTGGAGCTTTTTCTTGAACGCGGCCGCCACGTCGTGACCGCCGCGCGCCGCGCAGCAGCCGCGCGCGTCGCCGGCTTCGCGTTCGTTGACGCAGATGAAAATGTGCTTTTGGAACTTGGCCATGCTCACGGCCGCGTCACTCATTGGACTGCGCGGTCACGCTTGGTCGCCGTTAGTCACTCGGGGCCGTCGAGAATCTCCTTCGCGAGGACGAGCTTTTGGATCTCGCTCGTCCCTTCGTAGATGCGGAGCGCGCGCACCTCGCGGTACAGGCGCTCGACGATCTCGCCGCGCTTCACTCCCAGTCCGCCCAGGTGCTGCACGGCCCGATCGCACACGAAGGATGCGTTCTCGGTGGCAAAGAGCTTCGCGCGGGCCACCTCGGCGCGCGCGGGCCGACCATTGTCCACGGCATCGGCCGCTTCCGCAACGAGGAGCTGTGCGGCGCGCAGCCGCACGTCCATCTCGGCCACGTCGAAGCGCAGGCTCTGGAACGCGCTCAGTGGTTTTCCGAACTGCCGGCGGGTCTTCAAGTGCTTGCAAGATTCGTGCAGCGCGCGCTGCGCGAAGCCGTTGGCCGCCGCCGCGACCGTCGTGCGGAAGCGTGCGAGCGTGCCAAGTGCGAGCTCGAGACCACGTCCCACCTCACCGAGCAAGTGCGCTTTCGGAACATCGACGCCGAGAAACGCGAGGTCGCCGATCGGATGCGGCGCCATCACTTCGAAGCGCGCGACGTCGAGACCCTTCGCGTCCGCGGGCAGGTAGAACATCGAGAGACTCTTCGCGCCGCCGTCGCCAGGCTCGCCCGATGTGCGCGCGAGCACGGTGTAGAAGCTCGCCACGCCGGCGTTCGAGATGAACGTCTTGCGGCCGTCGAGGCGCCAGCCGCGCGCGGTCTCCGTCGCACAGAGCGCGATGTCGCCGAGGCTCGAGCCTGCGTCTGGTTCCGTCAACGCGAACGCCGCGATGCTCGTTCCGTTCGCAACGCGCGGCAGCACGGACTTGCGCAGCTCGCTCGAACCACCGAGCGCGATCGGATGCGATCCGAGCCCCTGCATGACGAGCATCACGTCGAGCATGCCGCTGTGCCACGCGAGCTCTTCGCGCAGCGCACACAGCGCGCGCACCGAGACCGATTCGCTCGCTGCGAGTCCGCCCGTCTGCGCGCCGCCGTCGCGCTCCGGCACGGTCCACGCGCACAGACCCGCCTCGCCGAGCGCGGCGAGCGCACGGCGTGCCGCAGCTGTTTCGTCGAGTCCCTCGAGCTCTGGCGCGACTCGACGGCCGAGCTCTCGCGCCTTCTCGACGAGCGCGCGCGTCACGGCTTCGTGCCTTTGCGCGCGTGACCGGGCCAGTTCTGCACGAAGTTCGCGGCGCGCTTCTCGACGAACGCCGCGTGCGCTTCGCGGTAGTCGGGATGCGCCATGCACTCGGCTTGCACCCAGCCTTCGGCTTGCAATGCGTCGGGGAACGTCATCGACGCTTCGTGATCCAGCATGCGCTTCGTCACGGCGAGGCCCATGCTCGGTCCTGCCGCAAGACGCGTCGCCCATTCATTCGTGTGCGCCGGCAGCTCGGATTCCGGCACGACCTTGTTGTAGAGGCCGATCTCGTACGCACGCGCCGCTGTGATGAATTCGCCCATCATCAAGAGCTCGGTCGCATGTCCGAGCCCGACGATGCGCGGCAGGAGCCACGCCGCGCCCATGTCCGCGCCGCATAGTCCGACCTTCGTGAAGAGGAACGCGATCTTCGCTGTGTCGCTCGCGAGTCGCACGTCCGCGGCAGTCGCGATCACTGCACCGGCACCGCACGTCGTGCCGTTCAGGGACGCGATGATCGGTTTCTCCAAGAGGCGTATGTTCTCGATCAAACGGCACGTCATGCGCGTGAACGCGTGCACCTGGTGCTCGGGCGCGTCGAGCAGCTTGCCGATGATGTCCTTGACGTCGCCGCCCGTGCAGAACGCGCGGCCGGTGCCCGTGATGACGACCGCGCGGACGCTGTCGCGCGTGCGCAGCGCGTGGAACGTGTCGGTCAACTCGGCGTAGGAGTCGAACGTGAGCGCGTTGAGTCGTTCGGGACGGTCTAATCGAAGCGTCGCTATGCCGTTCGATTCGCTGTAGCGGAAGTGCTTGGGGTTCATAGGGAGCGCGCCAGCACCGCGGTCGCTTCGATCTCGACGAGCGCGCCGTCCTCGAGCAAGTTCGCGACTTCGACGAGCGCCATCGCGGGGTAGTGCTTGCCGATGATCTCGCGCCAGGCATTACCGACGGCGCTCGCCGCTGCGATGTACTCGCGCTTGTCCGTCACGTAGATCGTCATGCGCACGATGTGCTGCGGCTCACCGCCGGCCGTGTTCACCACCGACACGACGTTGCGCAACGCCTGCGCGAACTGCGCCGCGAAGTCCTTCCCGCCGACGAGCTTCTGCTGCGCGTCCCACGCGATCTGTCCCGCGACGAAGATCAAGCTGTCGGCGCCCGACACCGTGACGCCGTTGCTGTAGCCCTTGGGCTGCTTCCATCCGGCGGGTTGGATCGTGTCGATTCGCATCAGTGCACTCCGCTGCGCGTCACGGGGCTCGCACGCTCACGCCATCTCACGGTCTCTGCGGCGGGCCGCACACCTGCGCCGCCGAGAAGCTCGACGACCGCGCCGCTCTCGTCGCTCGAGAGAAGTTGCCAAGTCATCTCAGCGACTTCATCGACCGTGATCAGCGTCCCGCCCGGATTCTGTCCGGCGAGGAAGCGCCGCGTGTCTTCGGCGTCACGCTGCGTCTTCGAGACGATGCGCGCGACGGTCGCGTCGGTCATCGGCGAATCGACGTAGTGCGGGCACACGATGTTCACGGCGACGCCCGTGCGCGCGAGCTCGAGTGCCGCGGAGCGACTGTAGCCGAGCAGCGCGTGCTTCGAAGCGACGTACGCCGACGCGTAGGGATAGCCCTGCAAGCTCGCCGACGAGCCCATGTTCACGATGCGACCGTAACCGCGCTCGATCATGTCGGGAGCGAGCGCCTCGATCATGCGCCGCGGACCGTGGAAGTTGATCGCGAGGTGGCGTTCGTAGAGGTCCGCGCTGCGCTTTCGGTCTCCACCGACGATCGGCGCAGTCTCGGCGATGCCGGCGTTGTTGACGAGCCAGTCGATCGGACCGCGTTCGCGAGCGAGCTCACGCGCTCGTGCCATCGCGCGCTCGATCGACGCGGAATCGCCGACGTCGAGCTCGAGCGCCCAGGCGATGCCGTTGGAAGCGCGGATCGAAGCCACGACCTCAGCACACGCCGCTTGCGTGCGAGCCGCAACGAGCACAGCCACTCCCCCTCGCGCCAACCTTCGCGCGATCGCAGCACCGATGCCTCGGCCGGCACCGGTGACGAGAGCGACGTGCGATTCCGACATGGCGGAGAGTGTGCCCGCGCGGCGCGCCGCGATCCAGTCGACACGTTCGAGAGCAGGCATTCGTACCATGAGCGACCTCGATCGACGCCGTGAGCGAACCCAGGACATCGCGACCGCATCCGGGCTTGCGCCACATCCCACCGACGCGTTGGCCCGCGCGGGAGGAGGCGCGCGCGAGCCTGCTCTTCAGCCCGATTCGCATCGGCGCGCTCGAATCGCGCACGCGCACGTGGGTTCCGGCGATGGTGCCGTGGCGTTCCGTCGAGGAGGGCTACGTCACGCCCGACATCCTGAACTGGTACGGCCGTTTCGCGGATGGTCGACCCGGCGTGCTCGTCGTCGAAGCGACCGGCATTCGCGATGTGCCGAGCGGTCCGCTGCTGCGCATCAGTGACGATCGGTTCATCCCGGGATTGAAGGAGCTCGTCGACGTCGTTCGACGCAGATCCGGAGGCGAGACGCGACTCTTCATCCAGATCATCGACTTCCTCGCGATCCGCCGCCGTCCGGAGAAGGAGAAGTACCTGCAGCGCTATCTCGTGTTGCGCGACGTGCACCGCGAGCGGCTCGCACGCTTGCCTTCAGGGAAGGATGCCGCGAACGGAAGCGATGACGACGTGCGCGCCGCCTTGCTCGCGCTGCCGCACGAGGAGCTTCTTGGATTGCTCGAACCGCGCGAGGTCGAGGATCTCGAGCGCGGCTACCGAGAACGCGTCGACGACATGCACTTGCCGCACATCCGCGAGCTGCCGCGCGTTCTACCGGAACTCTTCGCGCGCGCAGCCGTTCGTGCTCGCGCAGCCGGCTTCGATGGTGTCGAACTCCACTTCGCGCACGCGTACACGATGGCGTCGTTCCTATCGCGGTTGAACAATCGCGACGACGGCTACGGACAGACGCCGCAGAATCGCGTGAGGCTCGCCGTCGAGGTGTTCCACGCCGTGCGCGCCGCCGTCGGCCGCGACTTCACCGTCGGCTGCCGGATGCTCGGCGACGAGGTGATCGAAGGCGGCTCGCGCGTCGACGACGCGAGCTTCTACGCCGTCGAACTCGCGCGCGCCGGCATCGACTTCATCTCGGTGTCGAAAGGCGGCAAGTTCGAGGATGCGAAGCGGCCGAAGATTGGCGAAGCGATCTATCCGTACACCGGTTTGAGCGGACTCGAGTGCATGCCGACCGTGCACATCGGCGGCGAGGGTCCGTTCGGACGCAATCTTTCGTTGTCGCATGCGATTCGCGCGAGCGTTCGCGCCGCGGGATTCGCGACGCCCGTCGGCGGCGCGGGCGGGATCAATTCGTTCGAACTGGCCGAGCGCGCGCTTCATGACGGCGCGTGTGATTTCGTCGCAGCGGCGCGGCAGTCGCTCGCCGATCCCGATTGGTGGCTCAAGATCGAAGCGGGCCGCGGGAACGAGATCCGCCGCTGCGTCTACACGAACTACTGCGAAGGCCTCGATCAAAGGCACCACCAGGTGACCTGCCAACTGTGGGATCGGCTCTTCGACGAACCCGACGCCTCCACGAGCGACGGAACGGTCACTCGCTCCCACGACGGCAAGCGACGACTCCTGCCGCCGCCGTGGCGGCGCTGACTACCAGGTGATCGACACCGCGTTGGACGCGTTGTGGGTCGCGGGAGTGCAGTGGTTCGATTGCAGATCGCGGTAGATCACTTGATAGCCCATCGTCGTTCCGGGAGCGTGGACCGGCACGTTGAAGCGAGCGCTCCCGTCCGTCGAAATCGTGGGCGTCTTCAGCGAAATGGCCCGAGCGTTGGGCAAGCACAGCAATCCGTCTCCGAAGATCTCTCCGCTCGCGAGAGTCGTCGTCGATCGCAGGAGCGTCGTCACGGCACCGATCGGCAAGCTGCCGCACCGCAGCTGGGCGAAGCTCGGATTCGCCGTGCTTCGCGCGCACAGGATCGCGCCCGCGCTCGTCTTCGAGTTCGCGCAACCGTGTTGCGGTGCGCCTCGATCCGGATCGTGCCAGTCGGGGTAGCATGAGCAAACACCCTGCGAGCCGTCGCCGAGACAGAATCCGGTGCCGATCGGCCCCTCTAGGGGTCCGCGATCCAGCAAAAGCAACGCGTCACGACCGGTGAAGCTGAGCGTTGCATCGAAAAGGATGTATCTGCCGCTCGGGCTCATCGAGAAAGTGCCGCTGACCTGTCCGACGACTCCTCCGCCGACATGCGTCACGCCCTGATGGACGATCAATTCCTGGTCGAGGAAGAGTCCATTGCGAGTCGGCGGTCCCCAAGTTCCCTTCCAAAGCACTTCGCCGCGATCATTGATCTGCGGCGCATCCAGGTGAGTCACCGCCTGCAGAGTACCTGGAGCAATCGCTGGGAACGTGTCGCCCTCGCGAGCGATCTTCGTCGTCCCGTTCTTGATGATCATCGCGGGCGACGTCTTCAGCGATGCAACGAAGACGAACTCGCCCGTGTTCGCCAGATGTACCGCGCTACCGAGGAGCTCGTCGTACTCGTGACCGCCGGCCAGTGGAAGGATGTCCCCTTCCCGAGCGATCGCCGCGCCGTCGATCAGGATCAACTCGTTCTGGTTGGAAAAATCCTGGATGGGCTCGCTGAAGATGTAATGGCCCGCATTGTTGAGCGTGTAGCACTGCGAACCTGTCGGATACGCGAGAGTGGTGTCCTCCATCCGCAAGAGCTCCTCGGACAGGACAGCGCCCGACGAATCGAGCGTTAGAAGAAAGAGGCCGTGCAAGACCGCCGTCTCCGGATGGTGAACGGAAGCGTGGAAGAGCACATGGCGATCGTCGTTCATCTCGACGTCGAAGAATTCGCGGTAGACGGTGCCGGGAAAAACCTCCGGAACCGGACACAAGTCCCCCTCCTGCCGTACGAGCGTCGTCCCGAAATAGAGCCCGCGGTCCTGACCGGCGGGCAGCCCCTGGAGGGACATCACGAACGCCGTCTCGCCGGCGGAATTGAGCGCCATCGAATGGACGTCGCCCCACTGGCTGCCCGGTGGGGAGCTGGCGGGCTGGCCTTCGACGAACAACGCGGTGCCGTTCTTGACGACGACTGTGCTCGCGTCGATGTCCGCGCCGAAGAGCCGACAGTTGGCCAGCCACTCACCCGAGTCGTTCACGACGGGCATCGACGTCCACGCGATCGTACCGCCTCCGGGTGACGGTCCCATGTCTTGCAGCAGGATCGTGATGGACTGTGCAAGAGCGTTCGAGTGCGAGAGCGCGAGCGCGAGCGCGGTGAGACCGATCGACGCGATGAAGCGCATGAAATGACCTCCCGAAATGAGTGGTGTGCCTCGACGAGACCAGCGTACCACGCCCGCGGTGCGTCACCAGTGACTGCGACGTCAGCCGCCACGGCCCGAAACGCGAAGCTCTCGAGCGACTCCTTCGGCCTCACGAAGGGCGCGCAGCGCGTTCTCGCCGCAGATCTTCTGGATGTCGCTCTCGCGATAGCCGCGCCGCAGAAGCTCCGCGATCAGGTTCGGATACTGAGACACGTCCTTCAGTCCGATCGGCAACGTCGGTCCGACGCCGTCGAAATCCGAACCGAGACCGACATGGTCGATGCCGGCGAGCTTCACGGCACGATCGATGTGCTCGGCGACGTCGCTCACGGTGGCGAGCGGCATCGGATGCGCGTAGTCCCACTCGGAGATCAGCGGCCGGAGCTTCTCGGAATCCGGCGAGACGCCGAACATCACGGCGAACTCGTTGATCGCCTTCTCGCGCTCGTAGTAGTACTCGTTCGATGCGCGCAGGAGGAACCCGGAGCCGAAGTTGATCATCACGACGCCGCCAGCTGCACCGACGCGGCGCACCATGTCGTCGTCCATGTTGCGCTCGAAGCCCGGCACGAAGTGGCGCAGCGATGAGTGCGACGCGATCACCGGCGCCTTCGAGATCTCCATCACGTCCCAGAATGCTGCGTCGGAGACGTGCGAGATGTCGACCAGGATGCCGAGCTCGTTCATGCGTTGAACGACCTGACGTCCGAACGCGGAGAGCCCGTCGTGAGTCCGCGACGTATCGTACGACGAATCGCAAATGTGGTTGTCCTTGCCGTGGCACAGCGTGATGTAGCGCACGCCGCGCGCATGGAAGTGATCCACGTTCGCGAGGTCGCCTGCGATGGGGCTGCCGTTCTCCATGCCGAGCAAGATCGCGATCCGACCGCTCCTCGCGATCGACCGCACGTCGTACTCGCTGCGCGCGATCGCGAAATCGTTCGGATGCGCGGCCGCGATCCCTTCGACCAGGTCGATCAGCTCGTCCGCGAGCGCCTTGGCCGTGCCTTTCTCTTCCTCTTCGGACGGCACGTAGATCGAGAAGAACGGCGCGTCGAGTCCGCCGTCTCTCGCGCGAGGAAGATCGAAGTCGCCGCCCTGCGTTCGAACGCCGATGTCGTCGACGGCTTTGCCGTTCGCCTTCTGCTCGTGGAGCCGGTACGGCACGTCGATGTGACCGTCGACGATCAAGACGGAATGCGCCAGGTCGCGGGCGTCGGCATCGGTGTCCGCCGGTTGGGACGTCGCGCACGCGGAGAACAGCACGAGAGAAAGCAGCGCAGCTCGAATCGAATTCATGGCCGAAAGGCTACGTTCGCAGCCTACGCAGGGCCAGCGCGGCGGGGATCACGAGCTCGAGTCGTCGATCTCGATCAGGTTTCCGCGCCGGTCGAAGAGCAAGGTCAGCGAGCGCGAAGTGCCGCTTCGCGACCCGGTCGCTCGGAATGTCACGACGTGAGCCGTGTCGAACAGGTCGAGCGACTCGAAGTCCCAACGCGCGTTCTCGCCAGGGAGCTCGAACAGCTGGCGATTGACCGCGATCACGCTCGTCGCGAACGCGCGCACGTCCTCGGCGCCATAGTCGGCCGTGCCGAGCGCGCGCGCGATCGACACGCCGACGATGTTCGAGTAGATGCGCGTCGCGCGTCCGTCGGGCTCGACGACGACCGCGCGTTCGTATGTCGACAGTCTGCGCGCTCCATCGAAGTCGATGGTCGCGGCGTGATCGCAGAAGTCTTTGCAGGCACACGGCTGGAAGCACGGATCGCATTCGCAAGAGCTGTACACCACCGTGCACGATCCGCCCGAGAACAGCGGGATGAACGCGAGCGCGATGAGCTGCACTGCGACGGCTTGCGCGACGCGAACTCGATTCGGAACAGTGAGGCGCATGATCGAGATGCGCTCCGTCTGCCGCGGGCGCATTTGCAGCCTATCCCACGCTCAGAAATGCGACAAGGTCGCGCGCTACCACGCGTAAGCCTCCGGCGCCGGCTTGCCCGGGCCGGGGAAGATCTGGTCGAGCCGCTGACTCACTTCGTGCGAGATCTCGATCTCGAGCGCGCGCAGCGCACCGTCGAGCTGCGCTTGCGTGCGCGGTCCGATGATCGGCGCAGTCACGACGGGATTGGCGAGTAGCCACGCGAGGGCGACGTTCGCCGGTTCTTCACCGAGGTCGCGGCAGAATTTCTCCCACGACTCGAGCTTGGCACGATGTAGCTCGACCTTCTTTTGCAGAGCGTCCTGCGCGCGCCGACCTTCCTTCGCCTTCGCGAGCACGCCGCCGAGGAGTCCACTCGCGAGCGGACTCCAAGGGATCACGCCGAGGCCGTAGGACGCGCACGCAGGCAAGACCTCGAGCTCGATCGTGCGCTCGTTCAGGTTGTACAGGCTCTGCTCCGACACGAGCCCGAGGAAGTGCCGCTGTTTCGCCGCTTCGCACGCTTGCGCGATGTGCCAGCCGGCGAAGTTCGACGAGCCCGTGTACACGACCTTGCCTTGCGCGACGAGGAGCTCGAGCGCTTGCCAGAGCTCTTCCCACGGCGCTTCGCGCCACACGTGGTGCATCTGGTACAGGTCGACGTAGTCGGTCTTCAGCCGCGTGAGGCTGCCTTCGCACGCGCGTCGAATGTGCAGCGCCGAGAGCTTCGACTCGTTCGGCCACTCCCCCATCTCGCCGTACACCTTCGTCGCGAGCACGACCTTCTCGCGCCGACCGCCACCCTGCGCGAACCAGCGTCCGAGAATTTGCTCGGTGACACCTTCGCCCTTCTTCCAACCGTACACGTCGGCTGTGTCGAAGAAGTTGATGCCGTGCTCGAGCGCGCGGTCCATGATCGCGAACGCGTCGCGCTCGCTGGTCTGCGGACCGAAGTTCATCGTGCCGAGGCACAGACGGCTGACCTTGAGAGCGGTGCGGCCGAGCTTCGTGTACTTCATGACGTCGCGACATGGTACGCGACGGCGCTCGATCGTCGAGGCTTCGTAGCTAACTCACTACCGCTTCGTGCGCGCGTGATTGCGCATATTCGGCCTCCAGCGCGTCCGCAAATCGCATCTACACTCGCGCTTCAAATCGAAGCTGAGATTCGATTCATCACGTCATACACGGAGGCAATCCCATGCAACGACTCACGCTTACACTCGCTCTAACCAGCATCACGATCGTCGGCGGTGCCGCGCTCTTCGCGAGCGCGACCCAGGCCGATCATATTCCGATCGTCGCAGAACTGAAGGGGCCCGGTTCTCCCAACCATCCGGGGAACATCATCGTCATCAACGGGAAAGAGCTCATCTCGGCCGGAGACGGCGTGGTCGTCTACTCCGTCCCGGGCGAGCGCTGGCTCGTGCTCACGGACGTCGAAGCGTCCTGGCCTTCGTCGTCCGGAAGGCCGGTGTTGTCCGAGCGAATGGGAACGGTCTCCACGGACAAGCGCGCTGACTTCTTGGACGACGCGTTCCACTCGTCCACCGGCCTCGTCTTCCGACCCGGCGCACAGGTAATCCTGCGGGAAGATTCACAAAAGAGCTCCGTGAACGTCTCGTACTCCCTCACGGGATCCCTCGTGAAGCCCTGATCTAGACCGAGCGGTCTTCACGCTCGACATCCACCGTAATTCGGCGGCGTCGCATCGACCTTCGATGCCGCCGAATCGATGTCTGGGGTTGTGAACGCTGGGCGGATTGCGCGTGAGACGGAGCGGGATCACCGGGCCATGCCCGCGACGACTTCGATCCTTCGATCTCCGAACACCACGTGATCGACCGTGTCGACGAATTCGCCCCCCCACGAGATCTTCAGGTACAAGCCCTTCGCATCCACGGGCAGGTCGTAAACGAGCTCCGTGACGCACGATTCACCCGCGGCGAGGCGTGTCGGCCCACGGTTCCACACGCCGGGTTGACTGTCGAGCGCAGCCTGCGCCCACGGGTCGACGCGGTATTCGTTCCCGGTCGAGTCGTAGAGCACCGCCGTGTGCTTCGACGTGTCGTAGTCGACGCGCTGGGCGTGATTCGTGACCTTGAGGTCGACGATGACGAAGACGCCGCGCGCGCGCACGAGCTGCTCTTCGGGTCCGAGCTCGGTCACACGTCGCGCGCCCACGACGCCGAACCCGAAGTCGTCCCACAAGATCTCGCCGCCCGGCGGGGCCGTCTCGTCATGGCGCACGAGCGCGAGCACACCGACGACGAGCACGGTCGCGGCGACGAGACCGAGCACGACGACGATGCCGATCGTCTTCATGCCGGACGGCGACTACGACCGGGAGGCGTGGCGTCGGCCGTATCGATGCCGCCGTAGCGACGCTCGCGCCGGTAGAACACTTCGATCGCGTGCTTCAACGCCGCGCCGCCGAACTCCGGCCACATGCGGCGCGTGAAGACGATCTCGGCCCACGCGCACTCCCACAAGAGGAAGTCGGACAAGCGCTGCTCGCCGCCGCTGCGCACGAGCAAGTCGACGTCGCCGACGTCGCCGGTCATGCGGTCGTCGTGCGCGATCAGTCGGCCGAATCCGTCGCGCGGCTCGCCGAGCGCGGCCTGCACGTTGAATCGTCGCGCGGCGCGCACGATCGCATCGCGCGACGAGTAGTCGATCGCGAGGCGCAACGCCAGCCGCTCGCCGTGCGCCGTCGCACGCTCGGAAGCTTCGATCGCGGCGAGGAGCTCACTCGACAATCGATCGCGACGCCCGATCACGCACAACCTCACCCCGTTCGCGACGCAGCTCGCCGTTTGAGACTCCAAGTATCGGTGCAAGAGCTCGAGAATCGCGTCGAGCTCCGCGCGCGGTCGCCGCCAGTTCTCGGACGAGAGCGCGAACAGCGTCAGATCGGAGATCGGCAGCGCGAGCGCGGCACGTACGACGCGTTTGACAGCGAGCGCGCCGGCGACATGACCCGCGCTCCGCGGGAGCCCGCGCTGCTCGGCCCAGCGCCCGTTCCCATCCATGATGATGGCGACGTGCAAGTGCGGCTGTGGGGACCGTGACATGCGCCTGGAGTTCAGCGGTCGCGCACCGCGCGGATCAACGACTCCATGTGTGCGAGGTAGCGCTCGAGCGAACGCCGTCCCGTCGCGGACAGCACGTAGTCGGTGCGCGGCACCCGGCCTTCGAAGCTCTTCTTGCACGCGATGTAGCCTGCTTCCTCCAGCTTGCGCGCGTGGACCGACAGGTTTCCGTCGGACGTGCCGAGCATCTCCTTCAACTCGTTGAACGAAAGCGATTCGTGGACGGCGAGCGCGCTGACGATCGCGAGCCGCAATCGCTCGTGGATCAGCTTGTCGACCTCGCCCGCGCCGTTCGACATGCGGACTCCTCCGACGGCGCGCAGCAGCGGAGCGGGAGACTTCTTGCGAGCAGGTTTGCGATCAGTCATGGGGGTGCCTTGCGATCCACAGGCCGAATAGGACGTGCAGTCCACCGAAGCCGAGCGCCATCAGCGTGTTGCCGAAAGTCGGAGAGAGCACGAAGGCGAGCACCCCGAGCGCCATGAACGAGAGACCCATCATCGAAACAGGCTTGATCGAGAACGTGCCGGCTGCAGTCACGCCGACGCCGTAGAGCAGGAGCCACATGCCCGGCAGCGCGCTCGCGTGCCCGGCGGCGTACAGGACCCAGGTCAGGCACGCGCCAGCGAAGAAGGCGGGCGCGAGGCTCATCGCGAAGCGCCAGCCGGGTCCGCGCAAGAGAGACTCGCGTTGCGCGCGTGCCTTCTGCGCGAGGTTCGAGGCTCCGATCAAGAGAGCCAAGAGCGCGCCGCCGATCCAAACGAACAGCCAGCCGCGGGTAGTCTCCGCGCGCGCGGCCAGCGGCGCGGCGAACAGGGCGACGGCCCCCATCAGGACGCCGCCCCAACCGGGGACCGCGGTGAACGACACCGCGCGTTCCATCGTGCCTCGGATGAAACGCACGTCGTCGATCGCGCGATCCGCCAGCGAACGCGGCGGAGGCGGGAGCGCGCGGAGACGTTCCGGAGCGGGCATGCTCCCAGAATCACCGCCCTCCCGATTTCTGTCAAGTTCTTTGTGCGACAAAGCCAGAGCGCCCGTTCGACGCACCGTCCGGGCAGCTAGCCTCCGACCGGAACGGGGCTCGAGAGGCTCCTAAGCCGTCGCAAGCCTACCGCAACCAGGAAGATCGCAAGGAGGAGCAACGACCCCGCCGCGACCGCGTTCGCGAACGCGACGTCGATCCCGTGCGACAGGCGGATGTTCGCGATCATGAGCTGCGCGAGCGCCCACAAAGTGATTGTCAGCACGAGGGCCATGGGGATCAGCACGAACGCGCTCTTTCGGCCCTCCGCCTTCAGCCACACGCCGATCGCCATCAGCGTCAACGCTGCGAGCAACTGGTTCGACGCGCCAAAGAGCGACCAGAAGCGTAAGTACGAGCTCTCGTCCGCGAGCGTCAGGAAGAAGATCGGCGGCGCGATCGTGATCAGCGTGCCGAGGACAGCGCCGATGATCCCGCTCCAGCCGAACAGCTCCTGCATGATGTAACGACCAAGGCGCGTCGCGACGTCGAGCGTGTCGAACACGAACGTCGAGAACGCCATCGCGCCGAACGTGACGGCGAAAGCCCATTGGTCCTTGCCGACGATGAGCGTCATGAACTCGCCGATGCCGTTGCCGTAGATCG
>JANLUN010000361.1:0-3057 GCA_031363505.1 Planctomycetota bacterium
GGGCGAGGTCCCGACGATGGCCTCGCGGCGTCCTCGGTCGTCCACCACCGTTAGAGCGCGGGACGAGCTCGAAGAATTCGGCTCGCTGCGCGATGCGCGTCGCATTCGAACGCGATGCCGGCGCTCCGACGGTCTCCCAACTTCTCCGAGGAACTCGACTCGGAGTAGCGCGAGGAGTTTCCCGTCTCGTTCCGCGTAGCCACGTCGTCGTCTGGCTCTTGCGCGAGGCCGCGCTCGGTTCCGCCGGCGAGACTCACGGCAACGCACGTCCGACACAGTCGTCCTTGCGGGTTGTTGACGGCACTCTGAAAAGGGACCCCGCGGAACGCTGAAAAGGGACCCCCTCCAACCCGTTCGGGGCCCGGTTCGGCCAGCCTGGAAGGACGAAGTTTTCGTCCGAGTCAGGAGCCGGGAGGGCCAGGAGGTGATCCGAGTGTCGCAGTGGGCCGAGATCCGTCACATGCATGAGGTGGAAGGCGTCGCGAAGAAAGAGATCGCGCGTCGCCTGGCGCTGGACATCAAGACCGTTCGTCGGGCGCTGCGACGGCGAGTCGCGCCGCTACGGCGCCTCTCCCCGACGCGTCGGTGTTCGCTCGATCCTCTGCGAGGGCGAATCGAGTCGCTTTTGAAGGAAGAGCCCGAGCTGACGTCGAAGCGCATCGCGCGACTGCTCGAAGGAGAAGCGTCGGTGCCGGGCGAGCGCGCAGTGCGCAAGTACGTGGCGAAGCTGCGCAGTAGGCTCTTCGCGCCGGAAGCTTTCGTGCACCGCACGCATCGACCGGGCGACACGAGCGAATTCGACTTCGGCGAGTCGCGCGCGCGGATCGCGGGCAAGGTGCGCGTGGTCAAGTACATGATCTCGACGCTGCCCTCGAGCAACGTCTACTTCGCGAAGGCGTACCCGGTCGAGCGGCTGGAGTGCTTGCTGGACGGGATGCTGAGCGCGTTTCGGCACTTCGGCGGCGTGACGAAGCGTGCCGTGCTGGACAACACCTCGCTCGCGGTGCGCGAGGTGCTGCGCGGTCGGGATCGTATCGAGACGCGGCTGTTCGAAGCGTTTCGCGGCGCGTTTCCGCTGCACGCGGACTTCTGTGCGCCGGGCAAAGGCTGGGAGAAGGGCTCGGTCGAGCGCGGCGTCGAGTATGTGCGCGACAACGTGTTTCGTCCGATGCCGGACGTCGCTTCATTCGACGATCTGAACGCCATGATCGTGGCCGAGCTCGAGCGCGACCTGGATCGACGCAAGCTGCCCGATGGGCGCACGGTGCGCCAGGCTTGGATCGCCGAGCGCGAGCACTTGCGGCCGCTCCCGACATATTCGCCTGAGACGTGCCGCATCGTCGCGCTGGTGGCGGACAAGTTTGGCCACGTGCGCGTCGATCGCTCGACGTACTCGGTGCCGATCCGTTACGCGCGCCGCGCGCTGAGCGCGAAGCTGTTTCACGATCGCGTCGAGTTCGCCTGCGACGATCAGATCGTGTCGACGAAGGCGCGCTCGTTTCAGGAGAGCGAGATGGTGCTCGATCCGCTCGACGTGTTGCCACTGCTCGAGCACAAGCATCGTGCGGTGTCGGAATCGACGGCGATTGGGCAGTGGAATCTGCCGGCCGTGTTTCACGAGCTGCGCACGCGGCTCTTGGAACGCACGCGCAAAGGCGACCAAGAATGGGTGCGCGTCATGCGCCTGCTCGAGAACCACGACATGGATGCGCTGACGCGTGCGGTCGAAGAGGCGCTCGGGCGTGGCAGCCCGAGCTTGGAAACGGTGCGCATGGTGCTGGAGCGCGGCGTGTCGAAGGCGCACGTCGCCGCGTTGCCCGCGATCGCGCGCAGCGAGTTGCTCTCGATCGAGGTGCGCGCACCGCGCCTTGCAGCCTGGGACGAGATCGTGAAGGAGTACCGATGAGCAAGACCGACGTGATCGAACCGCCGCATCTCGCGAACGACTTGAAGGAGCTGAAGCTGCCGGCGGTGTCGGCGCACTGGGAGCGCGTCGCGCTCGAAGCGACGCGCACGCGGCAGAGCGGGCCGGAGTACTTGGCGGAGCTTGCGCATTTGGAGGTGACGAGTCGTCGCGAGCGACGCATCCAACGACTCCTCGCGGATGCGCGCGTGCCGATGATGAAGACGCTCGACAGCTTCGACTTCCAGGCACAGACAACGCTGGATCGCGATGCAGTACTGGAGCTCTTCGGCTGCGAATTCGTCGAGAAGAAAGAGAACGTCGTCCTCGTCGGCGAAGTCGGCACTGGGAAGACGCACCTGTCGATTGCACTCGTGGTGGCGTGCTGCCAGCAGAGCATGCGTGCGCGTTTCCTCACGGCGACGGAGCTCGTGAACAGCTTGTCCGAGGCGAAGTCGCAGGGCCGACTCGAACGCAAGATCGAACAGCTCGCGCGCTTCGACGTCGTGTGCATCGACGAGCTGGGCTACGTGCCCTTCGACAAGCAGGGCGCAGACCTGCTCTTCAATTTCATCTCGCGCATGTACGAGCGCAGGAGTTTGATCGTCACGACCAACTTGCCGTTTGCGCGCTGGGGCGAAGTCTTCTACGACGCGACGGCCGCGGCCGCGGTGATCGATCGCATCGTGCATCACGCCACGATCTTGAAGACCGAAGGCGAGAGCTTTCGACTCAAGGACAGGAAGCGCGGCGCGCGAGCGAAGAAGGTCGCTACGTGATCGTGACGAGCGCGCGCGATCGCGGCCCCCGCGGGGGCCGAGCCTTCGGCTCGATCTGGAGCTCCCGTCGCCACGGCGACGAGAGCCCGAGCAATCAGGGGGCGCAGCCCCCTCGAACCCCCGTCAGAATCTTTCCCTGGGGGTCCCTTTTCAGCGTGCCGCAAAGGTCCCTTTTCATCTTGCCGCCAGCAGAAGGAGCAAAAGCGCGAGCGACGTGAAGCTCCTTACTCTTTAATCGTCTCGATCGAAACAGAGGCTGTCACGGAGGACATCTGGACGCCGGTGGCAAACCAAGTCGGCATTCCGACCTCCGTGGCGATAGAGATGTAGTCCACTGTCAGTGAGGGCTCGGCGCAGCCGCGCGCGGTCAGCGCC
>JANLUN010000370.1:0-6068 GCA_031363505.1 Planctomycetota bacterium
TCGAGGCTCGTCCTGCGGACGAGGGGTGCAGACGAGCCGGTCTGTAAGCCGGGCAAGATGTCGGCGACTTCGAGCGGCACGGGACGCAGGCCGAGCGTCTTCATCAATTCCACCTGCTCGTTGTCGCCGGCCCAGGTGAAGAGCTTCACCTTCTTCAAGACGTCGGGAACCGTGACGGGCACCTTTGAGAAGAACTGCACCCAGCCGACGTCGCCCAGGAAGAGCAGCACGAAGCCCTTCTCCTCCATCCGCTTCTCGATCGCCGGCTGCAGCTTCTTGCGGACGTACGCGGCTTCCTCGAGCGAGCGAAACATCAGCGGTAGGTTCTGCAACGCGGAGATCGACGGATCGATCTCGCGCAGCCCCGTCGCGGTCAAGACGCCGGCTTGGATCTGACCGACGCGCATGCGGCTGACGATGTCGGCTTCGCCGCCCATCACGCCGTCCGGCAGGATCGTGAGCTGCACGCCGCCGTCCGGTGCATCGCGCCACTTCTCGCGGAGGCGCATCAGCGTCTGGTGAAACGACGAGTCCTTCGGCGCCAGCGTGGCGAGCTTGACCGGCTTGCGATCGCCCGCGAATGAGGGCGTCAGCATGCACAAGAGCGCGAGGCTCGACGCCGCGACTCGCATCGACCACTTCGAATCTAGCTTGCAACGCATCACGTCCACCCCACGAGCGAGTTCATTCCACGAACAGTTCGTCCACACGTTCCAACAGCCGTCGCGCTCGCTCCTGCAGGATCAGGTTCTCGAGACGCCACTCCGACCGCGCGTCCGGATCGATCGCGAGGCTGCGCTCGAGCAGGGACACGAACTCGCTCCGATTCTGCGCTTGGATCGACACGGATTCCGCCAGCGCGACATACGGCGCGACGAGACCGCCGCCCGATTCGGCCAGCGCGCGTTGAAAATGGCCTCGCGACCGCGAGAACGCATCCGTTCCGCCGCGCGCGTTCCTACGACTCCCCTCATACGCGATGAGGAACGAGTGGATCGCACCGTTTCCGAAACTCTCGTCTAGCTCGAGGGCGCGGTCGATCAGCGCTTCCACCTGCGGCTGGTCGGCAACAAGGTCGGGGTTGTCCTTCGAGATCGCGATCGCGGCGCCCCACGCCGACGCAGTCCAATAAAGGAAGGGCACGTCGCGCGCTTCCGCGGTCGCGGCGGCCTGCACGGGGTTCGCGCGCAGCTGCGCGACGAAGTACGGACGCTCGAGCGCCAGGCCACGCAGCCCGTAATCCCGCGCGCGGAGGTACAGCTTGCGAGCGCGCGCGCGGATCGCGAGCGATCGTTCGAGGTCGACGTCCTCCATGCGCTCGGCGTCCTGCTGGATGAACGCGTACGAGTACTGCGTGAATCCGCGCGTCGCGGCCAAGAGCAGTCCCGCGTGCCGCGGACTCTGCGCGAGAAGGCTCTCGATCATCTTCAAGCTGAAGGGCACCGCATCGCGGATGAGCTCGACGTCGTCGTCGGAGGCGAAGCTCGTTCCTCCACCCGCCAAGGCGTCGCCGAGCCGGTTGATCGCGTATTGCTCGACCGAGCAGCTCGCGCAAAGCGCGAGGAGCAGCGACACGAAGCGCGGCGGAGAGTCGCCACGCGAACGGGGAGCTCTGGAGGCGGGTTTGGCTGCGGGAGGCATGGCTCGCAGAGCTCGATCCGCGCATCATAGAAACGAGTCGCGCTCAACCGATCAGGTTTTCTCGGGTAGAAACGGCGACGAAGACTACGGCGGGCCGGGCGTTAGGATGTCGGCATGAGCACGGCCGCGCCCGTCGCGACACCCGACACGGACACCGAAGCGGACACGCGGATCGCACCGCGTTGGAAGGTGATCCTCCACAACGACGACGTCACCACTTTCGAGTTCGTGATCGAGCTCCTCGTGAAACTCTTCAACAAGCCTCACAGCGAAGCCTCGCGGCTGACGCACGAAATCCACAACTCCGGCTCCGCGCTCATCACCGTGACCTCGTTCGAGCACGCGGAGCTCTACGTCGACCAAGTCAAGTCGCTCGCGCGGCCGCGCGGGTACCCGCTAACCGCCACGATGGAGCCGGCGTGAGCGGCGCGCGTGACGTAACCTGGGGTTGGGTGATCTGCGCGGTCGCAAGCTGCAGCGCACCGGAAGCTCGTGCACCCGCGACGCACGGGACGCCTGAGGCCGTTCCCGCGTCGCTGGATCTCGACGACGACGAGGAGCCCGAAGTCATCGTCGACGACCGTTACCTCTACACGCGGAACTGCGCGGGTTGCCACAATGACAACGGCGACGGCCTCGGGCCGACGATCGTCCAACTCGGAAAGAAGGCGCGCAGCTTCGCGGAAGGCCACTTCGCGTTCGGCAACACGCGCGAATCGATCTTCCGCACGATCGGCTCCGGCGTTCCGGGAAGCTCGCCGATGCCCGGCTTCGCGGGAATTCTCAGCGACGACGAACGCTGGCTGGTCGTCGACTACGTGCGCACGTTGATGCCGGCCGAGCCGGAGTCTGATCAGACCGCCGGCCTGATGCACGTCGACAAGTCCCCCGTCGTCGTGCGCGGCTCGCTGCCGCCGATCGTCGAAGGTGCTCCCGCGCATCCGCGCGGTTTATTGATGGGCACGCCAGGCGGGCTCTCGTTCGAGTACCGCACCGACGACGTGCGACTTCTCGGCGTCCGTCAAGGCGAGTTCGCCGATCGACGCGACTGGAACGATCGCGGCGGTGCGCGCCTCGCGCCGCTCGGGCACGTCCTCTGGACTGCGCAGGGCGGCGATCCCGAGCCGTCGCTGGCGATCATTCGCGACGAAGCGCGCATCGCGCTCGCTGCGCGCCTCACCGGTTCGTGGATCCGCGGTAGCGATGCCGGCGTCGCGTACACGTGGAGCCTCGCCGCGAAGAACACCGCGGAACGGTTTCGCGTGAAGGTCGAAGAGTCATGTCGCACGACTCCGACATCCGCGGGCGCGGGCTTCACGCGGCGATTCGTGATGCGCTCCGAGCGCGACGACGCGAGCGTGCTCGTCAACCTCGCGGGCAGCATGCGGGAAGAAGAGTGGATTCGCGGCGCGACCGGCGTGGAGACGATCGTCGTCGGGCTTCCGGCACACGAGCTGCCGCGCGATGGATGGATCGTCGGACGGCGCGCGGAACGCGAGTTCGAGTGCGTGCAGATCCGCGCGCCTGCACCCTCGAAGCTCGTCGTCCAATCCGGCGCGCTGGGCGTGATCGTCGCGCTGCCGGCGGACGTGGACGTCGTCCTGGAGGCGACGATCGTGACGACTTCGAACGACAGCCCCGAGCTCTTCGAGCGCCTTTCGACCGAGATTCGATGAACACGATCACCCTGCTCACGCTGTGCGCGCTCGCGCAAGCTCCGTCGGAAGACACGTACTACGCCGTCGATTACCTCGAGCCGCCCGAAGGTGCGCGACTCGAAGTCGGTGGACTCGATTTTCTGCCCGACGGACGACTCGTCGTCAGCACGCGGCGCGGGCAGGTGTGGATCGTCGAGAACGCGCTCGCGAAGGACCCGAAGGATGCGAGCTTCCATCTGTACGCCGAGGGCTTGCAAGAAGGACTCGGTCTCGCCGTCGTCGACGGAACCGTCCACGTGCTGCAGCGCGCTGAGCTGTCTGCGCTCCACGATCGCGACGGCGACGGCACGGCCGAGGTGATCGAGACGATCGCGAACGACTGGGGCGTGTCCGGTCACTACCACGAGTTCGCGTTCGGATTGCCGCGCGATGCGGCCGGCAACTTCTACATCACGCTCAACGTGTCGTTCGGCGATCCGCAGTGGTGGCACGGTCGATCGGTCGCTCCTTATAGAGGCTGGGCCATGAAGATCGCGCGCGACGGCACCGTGACGCCGTTCGCGTCGGGCTTGCGCAGTCCGTGCGGACTCGGCACGAATGCGACTGGCGATCTCTTCTACACGGACAATCAAGGCGACTGGGTGCCTGCGTGTCCGATCCATCATCTGCGCGAGGGCCGGTTCTACGGACATCCGGCGTCGCTGAACTGGACGGCCGCTTACGAGGAGTCAGGACAGACCGCGAGCGACACGCTTCCGCCGGCGAACGAGCGCGCGGACGCAGCGGTCTGGATTCCGTACGACTGGTCGCGTTCCGCCGGCGCGCTGACGTTCGATCCGAGTGACGGCAAGTTTGGTCCGTTCGCGAACCAGATGTTCGTGGCGGAGCTGACGAACGGAATGGTGCTCCGCGCGATGCTCGAGAAAGTCGGCGGCGAGTACCAAGGCGCGGTGATCCCGTTTCGTCAGCACGTCGGATCCGCGATTCGACTGTGCTTCGCGCCCGACGGCACGCTCTTCACCGGTTGCAGCGACCGCGGTTGGGGCGGACAACCGCCCGGCGACGGGATCGCGCGCATCCGCTGGACCGGCGTCACGCCGATGGAGATGAAGAACGTGCGCCTCGTCGAGCGCGGATTCGAGGTCGAGTTCACGAAGCCGGTCGCGAAATCGATCGCGCTCGGCGCGACGAACGTCGCGGCGCAGCAGTACGACTACGATTATTGGTGGGAGTACGGATCGCCGACGCGGCACGTCGCCGAGCTCAAGGTGACCGCGGTCGACGTCTCCTCGGATCGGACGAAGGCGACGGTGCGCATCGACGGGCTCGCGTCGGGGATGGTGCTGC
This sequence comes from Planctomycetota bacterium, assembly GCA_031363505.1. GTDB lineage: Bacteria > Planctomycetota > UBA1135 > UBA1135 > JANLUN01. The sequence goes on from JANLUN010000370.1 coordinate 4,647, forward strand.
GCATGCGATTCGACGGAATCGTCGCGGAGGACGGGAGCGCGCTCCTTCACGACGAATTCGCGTACACCGTGAACCGCCTCGCCGACGGCACGCGCGCGGCGCACGTCGCAAAGCTCGTCGAGCCCCCGCGCGCACGCGAGCGCTGGGAAGAAGGCGCGCTCACGCTGGCGCGCGCCGACGTGCTCGACATCTGGAAAGGCACGGGTTGGCAGATGGCGCCGGTCGAGCTCGATCCAAGCGACGCGCACAAGCTTCAGCTGTCGCCGCCGCCCGCTCCGACGGAAACGCCCACGTCGACCGATCCCGATCACAAGCCCGTGCCGCCGCCGGAGATCTCGAACGTCGGTACCTCGCAGCCGACCGACCTCGTCAGCAAGCTCGCGTTCGGCGACGCCGACCTCTTCGTCGACTTCATGCTGCCGAAGGACGGCCGCGGCGGTGTGTTCGTGATGGATCGTTACGAAGTGTCGCTGCGCGACAACGGCGGCGCGACGGAGCTCACGATCGCCGATTGCGGCGGGATCGGAGCAAGCGATGAGCCAGCGCATCCGTTCGCCGGCAGCGCGCCGATGTTCCGCGGGTTCCGATCGCCCGGCGAATGGCACGGCCTCGACATTCGCTTCCAAGCGCCGCGCTTCGACTCGGCGGGCAAGAAGATCGCCGATGCACGCTTCGCGCGCGTGATGATCGACGACGTGCTCCTCCAGGAGAACGTCGTCGTGCCCGGGCCGACGCGCGGCGGCGCCGTCGGTCCCGAGGTGGCGTTCGCTCCGCTGCGGCTCGTCGGAACGTCAGGCAACGTGGCGTTCCGCAACATCAGCGCGCGGCCGCGTCACGTCCGAGTCGACGACGACGCGCGTCCATGGACGAGGCTCTTCAACGGCGAGAACCTCGAAGGCTGGCAGATCACCGACAGCGGCCAGTGGAAGGTCGAGGACGGTGCGATCGTCGGCCGCGGACCGCGCAGCCACCTGTTCTCGCTGCGCGGCGACTTCAAAGACCACGAGGTCCGCGCGCGCGTGAAGATCGCCGACGGCGGCAACTCAGGGCTCTACTTCCGCACGGCGTTCGGCCCCGGCTGGCCCGACGGTTACGAAGCGCAAGTGAACAGCACGCACGAAGACCCGGTGAAGACCGGCAGCCTGTACGGACTCGCGCTCGTCAAGGCGCGCCTCGTGCCGCCGGACACGTGGTTCACGTACCACGTGACGTGCCGCGACCGCGCCGACGGCGTGCACGTCACGATCCGCATCAACGACATCCTGGTGACGGAGTACGTCGACGCGGAGCGCAAGCACGCGAGCGGTCACGTGGCGCTCCAGCAACATCACGACGGCTCGGTGGTGACCTACCGAGACATCGAGGTGCGCGAGTTGTAGCTCAGGAGGCGAGCAGAGCCTTGGCTCGCTCCGCCGCCTTCGT
>JANLUN010000431.1:0-10934 GCA_031363505.1 Planctomycetota bacterium
GGATGTGGTCGACAAGATCGCGACGGCCAAACGAGGCACCAACGACAAACCGACCGAGCCGCAGGTGATCGTCAAGGCCACGGTCACGAAGGTTTCGCAGCAGTAGCCAATCACGCGCGTCGCCGCGCGTGCTCCAAGGAGAAGGAATCGACATGAGCTACGAGAACATCTTGGTCGAGACGAATCAGGGCGTCGCCACCGTCACCATCAACCGACCGAAGGTGATGAACGCGCTCAACGAGAAGACGCTGACGGAGCTTGCGCACGCGTTCGACGCGCTCGAAGCCGACTCCGCAGTGCGCTGCCTCGTGATCACGGGCGCGGGCGAGAAGGCGTTCGTCGCCGGCGCGGACATCAACGAGCTCAAGGCGATGCAGAGCGCGATGGAAGCCAAGCGCCTCGCGTTTTTCGGTCAACAAGTGTTCGCGCGCCTCGATCGCTCGACCAAGCCGTCGGTCGCGATGATCAACGGCTTCGCGCTCGGCGGCGGCTGCGAGCTCGCGCTCGCGTGCACTTTGCGCACGGCGTCGAAGACCGCGCGCCTCGGGCTCCCCGAAGTGTCGCTCGGCATCATCCCCGGTTACGGCGGCACGCAGCGGCTCGCGCGGATCGCGGGACCCGGCGTTGCGCGCGAGTGGGTGCTCACCGGCGACATGTTCGGCGCCGAGGAGGCGCACCGCGTCGGCATCGTCAATCGCGTGTTCGCGCCCGAGGAACTTCGCGAAGGGACGCACAAGCTCGTCGAGTCGATCCTATCCAAGGGGCCCGTCGCGATTCGTCTTGCGATCGAGACGATCCGGCGCGGCATGAACATGAGCCAACAAGAAGGCGAGGTCATCGAGTCCGACATGTTCGGCTTGGCCTCGACGACGGCGGACATGCGCGAGGGGATGGCGGCGTTCCTCGAGAAGCGCAAGCCGAACTTTCAAGGGATCTAGGCGTCGCGCTTCGCGCGGCGCGATCCGCTCAGCGGAGCGCAAAGCGCGACGCGATCCATCGGTGGGAGCGTTTCAGCGTCACTGAGTCGGTACTAAGGGTCTTGTTGGAGGTCAGTCCATGAGCAGTGAAGTGGTCATCGTCGGCGGCGCGCGCACGCCCATGTGCGAATACGTCGGCACGCCCGGCTTCGGCAAGTTCAAGGATGTGAGCGCGATCGAATTGGCCGCGCACGCGTCGCGCGCCGCGCTCGCGCGCTCGAAGGTCGATCCGGCCACCATCGAGCACGTCGTGATGGGCAACGCGCTGCAGACGTCGATCGACGCGTTGTACGGCGCGCGTCACGTCGGCCTCAAAGCCGGCGTTCCGAAGGAAGCTCCCGCGCTCACGGTGAATCGCTTGTGCGGCTCGGGCATCCAGTCGGTGGTGAACGGTGCGCAGATGATCCAGCTCGCCGAGGCGACGAGCGTGCTCGCCGGCGGGATGGAGAACATGAGCCAAGCGCCGCACGCGCTATACGGTGCGCGTCAGGGGCTGGGATTCGGCACGGAGCCGAAGCTGCAGGACACGCTGTTCGGCGCGCTCCTCGATCCGATCGCTGGGCTGATGATGGCGCAGACCGCCGAGAAGATCGCGCGACGTCTTTCGATCTCGCGCGAAGCGCAGGATCAGTACGCGCTGCGCAGTCACCAGCGCGGTGCGAAGGCCGTGATCGAAGGTCGTTTCGCGGCCGAGATCGATCCGCTCGTCGTCAAGGGCCGCAAGGGCGACGAGACGATCGCGCTCGACGATCACATCAAGCCCGAAACGACGCTCGAGGTCCTGTCGAAGCTGCGCGCCGCGTTCGGCAAGGACGGCACGGTGACCGCGGGCAACGCCAGCGGGATCGTCGACGGCGCCGCGGCGCTCGTGCTCACCACCGCGGAACGCGCGAAGTCGGAACGCTTGGACGTCTGGGCGCGCATCAAGAGCTGGGCGTACGTCGGCGTCGACCCGACCGAGATGGGCATCGGTCCGGTGCCCGCGATTCGCAAATGCCTGCAGCGCGCGAAGCTTGCGATCTCCGACATCGACCGCATCGAGATCAACGAAGCGTTCGCCGCGCAGTACCTCGGCTGCGAGAAGGAGCTTGAGCTCGATCGCGACAAGTGCAACGTCAACGGCGGCGCGATCTCGCTCGGTCACCCGCTCGGCGCGTCGGGAACGCGGCTGGTGCTCACGCTGATGCACGAGCTGCGCCGCAACAACCTGCGCTACGGTATCGCGTCGGCGTGCATCGGCGGCGGCCAAGGCATTGCGATCCTGATCGAGAACCCGCAAGCCTCGTGAACCCGCTGATCAAGACACGAGCGGACGGCACACGTGTCGTCGCGCTCACGCGCGGGAAGCGCGTCTTGTTCCTGACCAAGGACTTGGCGCTCATCGAGCGTCAATTGCGAGGCGAGGTCGACCTCTCGATGTCCGACGTCGATCCCAAGGATCTGCTCGACGACATCAACACCGACGTCATGACGCCGGCATGGGTGTGCTTCCGCCACCGTCCTGAAGACCTTGCGCTCGACGCCTACGCCGGGCTCCTCCATCCGGATGGACGGCGCGTGTTCGCGACGCGTGCGCTGATGGACGGCAACTTCGAGGTGATCGTGTCGGGGCTGCGCAAAGGCACGGGCTCGTCGCGTGAGACCGCTCCGCAGGCCGAACGATGGTCGGGCATCCACCTGGTGATCGCGGCGTCGTTCGCGCCGATCCACGAGCGCAACAACATCAACCTCGGCCAGCTGATGGCCGGGTATGCGGAGATCGAGCGGCTGCAGCGCGGCGAAGAGATCCCGCTCGCCGAGCTCACGCGCAAGTTCGACCCGGTGACGCGCGCGATCCTCGAAGCGGGCGGCTTGTTTCCGTTCGCGGAGCTGTACGCGCACGGCAAGATCCACGTTCCGATGCCGACGACCGGCCCGCGTCCGATGACGATGGGTGAGAAGATCATCGCGGCGCACATGGTCGGCAACGAAAGCAAGAAAGCGCACGTCAAGCCGGGCGATCTATGCCTCGTCAAGGTCGACGGCGGCTACAGCCACGAGTTCACGACCGCGCAGGTGCACTACTTCCTCTCGCGCGAGTACGGCGCGGACTACCGCATCCCCGATCCGTCGAAGTTCGCGGTGTTCGAGGATCACCTCCTCTACACCGACGGCGTGAAGAAGATGGCGCCGTTCGCGCGCGAGATCCAAACGCTGCGCGACCTTCAACGCGATTTCCAACGTCACACCGGCGTGCGCGATTACTCGGCGCGGGGCGGCGTCTCGCCGGGCATCTGCCACCAAGTCGCGCGCGAGCAGTTCATCGATCCGGGCGACTTCATCCAGGCGACCGACAGCCACACGTGCATGGGCGGCGGCAACAACGCGCTGACGTACGGTGTCGGCGCGACGGAATACGCCGGCCTGATCCACTCGGGCTTCACGTTCGTCAACGTGCCCGAGTCGATCCGTTTCGAGCTGTACGGAAAGCTCGCGGCCGATTGCACCGCCAAGGACTTGATGCTCCACATCCTGCGCACGTACGCGGTGCGCGAGGAGACTCTCGATCGAGTCATGGAGTTCGGCGGCCCGGGTTTGGCGTCGCTCAGCATGGACGAGCGCGCCACGCTCACGAACATGGCGACCGAGTGCAGCGCGAAGTCCGGCATCTGCGAAGCCGATCAAACGAGCATCGCGTGGCTCGTGGAACGACGCACGGACCTCACCGCCGAGGAGCTGCGTGAGCGCATCGTGTGGCCCGATCCGGGTGCCGAGTACGCGGGCGGCGTACACAAGATCGACCTCGCGCAGATCGTGCCGATGGTCGCGCTGCCCGGCGATCCGACGTACGGCAAGAACGTGCGCGATCTCGACGACGTGAAGATCGACATCGCGTACGCGGGCTCGTGCACCGCGGGCAAGGAAGCCGACCTCGACTTTTACGCACGCGTCCTCTCAGACGCGCTCGCGTCTGGTCGCCGCGTCGCTCCCGGTGTACACATGTACATCCAGTTCGGCAGCGAAGAAGTCCGCGACTACGCGCGCGCGCGCGGCTACTTCGAAGTGTTCCAGAAGGCCGGTGTCGAAATCATCAACCCCGGTTGCGGAGCGTGCATCGGCTGCGGCCCGGGTGTGTCCGAATCCGCCGACCAAGTCACGATCAGCGCGATCAACCGCAACTTCGCGGGCCGCAGCGGCCCCGGCAAGCTCTACCTCGCATCCCCACTCACCGTCGCCGCCAGCGCCATCGAAGGAAAGATCGTGGGCTACACGGCGGGGATGTTCCGAACCAAGACGCACGAACCCGTGACGTCCGGCTAGTTTCGATCGAGACGTTTGACATGACCGAATACGACATCGCAGTGATCGCCGGCGACGGCATCGGCCCCGAAGTGACGAACGAAGCACTGAAGGTGCTCGATACCGCGGCGGACGTGTTCGGTTTCCGGACTCGGCGCACGAACTATCCGTTCGGCACGGATCACTACCTGAAGACGAAGGACGTCTTCCCCGAAAGCGCGTTCAACGAGGTGAAGCAGCGGGACGCGATCTACCTCGGTGCGATCGGCGATCCGCGCGCGCCCGTCGGACTCATCGAGTTCGGCATCATCGCGAAGCTGCGCTTCGAGCTCGATCTCTACGTCAACCTGCGCCCGGTCAGGCTGTACGACGAGCGGCTGTGCCCGTTGAAGGGCAAGGGGCCGGAGCACGTCGACATGCTCTTCGTGCGCGAGAACACCGAAGGTGCGTACTCGGGCTCGTACGGATACACGCACAAGAATCTGCCGCACGAAGTCGCCACGCAGGTGATGGTGTACACGCGCAGCTGCACGGAGCGCATCATCCGCTACGCGTTCGAGGCAGCGCGCGCGCGCAACAAGAAGAAGACGGTGACCTTGATCGACAAGGCCAACGCCTTGCGCGCGCAGGATCTCTGGACGCGCGTCTTCGCCGAGATCGCCGCGGAGTATCCCGACATCAAGACGGAGCACGCGTACATCGACGCCGCGTGCATGTGGATGCTGAAGAACCCCGAGTGGTTCGACGTCGCGGTCTGCCCGAACTTGTTCGGCGACATCATCACGGACCTCGGCGCGATGATCCAAGGCGGGATGGGGCTTGCGGCTTCGGGCAACATCAATCCCGGACACGTGAGCTTGTTCGAGCCGATCCACGGCTCGGCGCCGAAGTACGCCGGCAAGAACGTGGCTTGCCCTGTCGCCGCGATCCTCGCGGCCGGGATGATGTGCGACTACCTCGGCGAGAAGCAGGCCGGCGCGGCGATCGAAAACGTCGTGATCGAGCTCCTCCGCTCGCGCAAGCTGTGCGGCGTCAACACCGGCGATCACCCGACGAACGAAGTCGGCGACATGGTCGTCGCGGAGCTGCGGCAAGTCACCGCGCGCGTCTGAACGATTCCGTCGTCCTCTAACGTCGCAAGCATCGCGTGCTGCCCCCGAGCAGCGCGGACTCGATCGAGCTCGCCGTGATCCGCTCCCTGCGCGACACTTATCGCGACGCATTCGCCGGACTGCCGCGCGCCGTCTGGCTGCTGTCGTTCGCTCAGTTCGTGAACCGCTGCGGCACGATGGTGCTGCCGTTTCTCGCGCTGTGGCTCACCGAGCAGCGCCGTTTCTCGACGGCTGAAGCGGCGACCGCGCTCGCTTTGTACGGCGTGGGTGCGATGGCGGGTGCATTCGTCGGAGGCGAGCTCGTCGATCGCGTCGGCGCGCGGCGCGTGATGCTGACGAGTCTCGTGCTCGGTGGCATCGGTTGGCTCGTGCTCGGCCAGGTGACGTCGCACGCCGCGATCCTCGCGATGATCCTGGCGCAGAGCGTCGTTGCCGAAGCTCTTCGACCCGCGACGTCGTCCGCGCTCGCGCACAGCGCGGCGCCCGGCGAGCGCGTGCGCGCGTACGCGCTGCACCGTCTCGCGATCAATCTCGGGATGACGTGCGGACCGACGATCGGCGGGTTCCTCGCGGTGCAGAGCTACGACGCGCTGTTCTTGACCAACGGAGTCGGGAACATCGTCGCCGCGGGCGTGCTGTGGTTCCTGTTCCGTCGCGAATCGCGCGTGGCGAGCGTCGTGACCGAACCCGCCGATGCAGTCTCGCGATCGCCGTGGCGCGATTGGCCGTTCCTGGCGTTCCTTGGGCTGATGAGCCTGCTGATGATCGCGCTTCTGCAGTTGAACGGCACGTATCCACTCTACGTGCACAATGATCTCGGCTACTCGGAGGCGCGCATCGGCATCTTGTTCGGCACGAACACGCTGCTCATCGTGCTCTTCGAAATGGTGCTCGTGCACAAGCTACGCGGCGTGTCGCCGGCGCGGCTCGTGGGGCCCGGTGCTTTCCTGCTCTGCGCCGGGCTCGCGTTGATGCCGCTCGGTGCGAGCTTCGCGTGGCTTCTCGTCACGGTCGTCGTGTGGACGGCTGGGGAGATGCTCGCGATGCCGCTCGTCGAGAGCATCGTCGCCGACCGCGCCGACGAGAAGAGTCGCGGCCGCTACATGGGCCTGCTCACGATGTCGTTCGGGCTCGCGCTCGTGATCGCGCCGGTGGTTGGGATGCCCGTATACGAGCAGCTCGGCGCGAACACGCTGTGGTTTGCGTGCGGAGTCGTCGGCGTCGTGCTGTGGATCGGGTTCGCGTTCGTGGGCGCTCGACTGGCACGACCTCGATCCAGTGTCCTCACACCCCCATGATGTGATAGCCCGCGTCGACGTACACGATGCTGCCCGTGATTCCGCGCGAGTGCGGACCGCACAAGAACGCACACGCGTTGCCGACTTCCTCTGCGGTGACGTTGCGGCGCAGCGGTGAGTGCTCGGCGATGTGGTCGAGGATCTCGCTGAAGCCCTGAACACCCGATGCCGACAGTGTGCGGATCGGGCCCGCGCTGATCGCGTTGATCCGGATGCCGCGCGGACCGAGATCGTGCGCGAGATAGCGAACGCTGGCTTCGAGCGCCGCCTTCGCGATGCCCATGACGTTGTAATTCTGCACGACGCGTTCGCCGCCGATGTAGGTCAGCGTCACGATCGTTCCCTCGCGCCCTTCCATCAGCGGCAGCGCGCCGCGTGTGATGGCGGTCAGCGAGTAGGCCGACACCTCGTGGGCCAGCATGTAGCCGTCCTTCGTGGTGTTGAAGAAGTCTCCTTGCAGCTCCTCGCGCTTCGCGAAAGCCACCGCGTGCACGACGGTGTCGAGGTGCCCGAGCTCGTCCTTCAACATGCGGAACACGGCGTCGATCGTCTCGGGTTGCGTGACGTCGCACGGGAGCACGAGCGCGTCAGGCATCTCGCTCGCGAGGTCGCGCACGCTCTTCTCCATGCGCTCGCCCATGTACGTGAACGCGAGGCGCATGCCTTCGCGAGCGAGGGACTGCGCGCAGCCCCAAGCGATCGAGCGCTTGTTCGCGACGCCGAAGATGACGCCGGTCTTGCCTGTGAGGAGCTTGTCCAAGGGAATTCCGTGGTCGGGGGTTTCGAAGGGCTCGCCGCCGCGGACGCGAACGACGAATCACGATCGACGCCAAGAGTCGGCGCGGTTCGGATCCTAGCAATCAGGGTTGCCCGATCGGAGTGCGCGCCGTTCCGCGAAGTGGGGAATCGAGAGGCTCGAAGCGGTGCGTGCTGGTGCGCACCGGAAACGGCACTCGATTCGGTTTTCGCCCCCGGCGGCCCGATGGCGCGCGATCCGGTGCGCGGGAGAGCGTGCCGAGCCGCGCTCCACCGCGCCCGGAATCTCAAACTCACAGTAGACTCCGCTTCGATTCACCGTCGCTCGCATTCGACGGCGTCGTTTTCGGTCCGCTCCAACTCGAGTTCGTTCGCGTGCCGCCCGGCCGGCACTCAGCCGCTCGCGTCCGATTTCGCCCGCTAGTCCCGACATCCAACCCCGGGTATTCACCCGGGTTTCCCAACGGAGGATCGCATGTCCGAATCACAGAGGTCGCTGTGGCATGGCCCGACCGCCGCCGCGTCCCTCGACGGCCGGTCCGCGGCGAATGCAGCGTCCGAGAGCGCTCCCACGGACGCGTCGACTTCCGCTACGGTCCATCCGGCTGCAGCACGTTGGCCGGCGCTCTTCGCGGGCGGCTCGGCGCGCGAGATCCTCAGTCGAATCGTCCAAAGCGATCCGCTGTGTCTGCGCGATCACGTCGCGCTGCGGATGCGCACCGAGGGCTACCTACTCGACGCCGATCGCGTGCATCTGCGCGCGCTGGCACGCTGCGCGCGCGCGGCGGTGCGCTACCGCGGTCGACCAGAGCTCGGCGAGTGGCTTGCCGAGATCGTCGACGAGTCGATCGCGGAGCTCCTCTGCGAAGACCACGAAGCCACACAGAGCCAAGCGAGCGCCGAGAGCACGCACGCGGGCGCGTTTTCGGCGCTGGCACGGCCGCTCGGGCTCGATCCCGAAGCGATGCGCAGCGCGTGCGTCCTTTTCAATCGCCTGCCTGTGCCCGAACGCCGCGCGTTCTTCGACCTCGTGATCGAAGGTCGGGAACTCGACGCGATCGCGCACGAGAGCCGCGAGTCGGCGACCGAGATCGCTCGACGCGCTCGGCGCGCGCTGGACGTGTTGCTCAGCGCGCAAACCAAGAAGTCCAACAAGCAGGAGGAACCCTCGTGAACATCGATTCGACGAGCGTCGGTCGAGACTTGCTCGCGCTGCGCGACGCCTTCGCGCGCAACTCGGCGCCGGTCCCGGGGAACGAGTGGATGCCGGTGATGGCCGCGAGTCGGATCGTCCGCACGATCCGCCGCACACAGGCGGACCGCGAGCTGGCCCGCGTGCACGTCGCGGAGGTCGCGCGGTTGCTGCGCGGAGCGGTGATGCTGCGCTGCGCCGCGAGCGCGTCGACGGGCAATTCGATTCCGTTTCAAGCGCGCAACCTCTGGGTGAAGGCGAGTGAGTGCGCGCTGGATCCGCGCACAGTCTCGCGCGACCCGCGCGAGTCCTCGCTCGTCGCGTGGCGACGGCGTGCTCGCGCGGAGCTCGCGCAGTGGCGCGTCGACGGATTCGAGAGCGCCGCGTTGCTGCGCGCCTGCGCGGCGCGCCCGATCCACCGTTGGGCCGACGCACGCGAGCTGGCCGAAGCGGCGTTCGCCCTCGCGCCGTGCGACGCAGCGCGACTGTGCGTCGCGGGCGCGGAGCTCGCCGCGGGCTGCGGCGATCGTGCCGCGCAGCTCCTCGAGGAGTTGCTCGAGCGCGATCTCGATCTGTGTCTGCGCCGCGCCGCGGTGCGCGCACTGGCGGTCGCCGACCGTCGGCGCGGAGCGAGCAGCGACGAGAGCTGAGGACGAGCTCATGGCACGCCCCGAAGACGCACTCGACCTGTTGCTGCCCGGCTCGCAGGAAGCCGATCTGCACCGCGCGCGGAAGGTGACGCACTTCCTGCGGCTGTTGTCGGACGATGCGCGCTCGCAACGTGCCGGCTCGGTCGGCATCGACTTCGAGCGCGCCAGCGGAGAGCTCGAGCGACAAGATCGTGAGTCGCTCGAGCAAGCGCTCGAGGATCTGCTGCGCCACCATCTGCGTCCGCGTGCGGAGAGCTTCGCGTGGTTCGGCGAGCCGGAGCTCGGATTGCAGGAAGCGTGGCAGCTCGCGGCCGAGTTTCGCGGCACGCTGCCTTGGCTCGCGGGTGTGCCCGAGCCGGGCGAAGCCGCGTGCGACGTCGCCGATCGATTGACCCAGAGCCTCGAACGCTTGCCGACCGACGAGCACACCGTGGCTCTCTGGAAGGCTCGCGCAGTTCACGCACGCGAAGGTCCGCGTCCTGCCGAACGGCTGTTTCGCCGGGCGTTCGAAGCCTCGCTGCGTGCGTCGGCGGGCGCGCTAGTCACGCGCTCGCTCGCGGCCGGCGTCGCGGAGTGCCTGCTCGACCGCGCCGCGCTTCGTGAAACGCGCGCGTGGCTGTTCGAGCACTTGACCCTCGTGAGCAACGACACGCGGCTGCGACAGCTCCTGGCGTGGACGCGACTGTGTCTAGGCGACCATGCCGGCGCGAAGAGTGTGCTCGTCGGTTCGCGTCCGTGGTCCGGAGCGTTGCCGACTCCGCTCGCGGCACTGCGCGTGCACCGACCGGAATGGCTGCCCTGTCTCGCGGGCCGGATCTCGGAGTCAGCGGAGCTGCACGGCGGATTCCGTGACACGCATGCGATCCGCGATCGCTTGGAGATTGGTGCCGTCGTGCTCGGCGTCTTCGCGTTGCGGCGCGATCACAGCGCAGATCCGGTGTGGATCGATGCCGCGCCGGCCCTGCGTCCATTCGTCGAACCGTGGATCGCGGAGCGCGAAGGCGCGTTTGCCCTGCCGAGCGAACGCGAGCACCGGCTCGTCGTCGGTGCCGACGTCGTGGCCGCGCAACGCGACGGCGAGGAGCCTCTCGTCGGCGCGCTCGGCAAGGAGGCGACGCTGTCGCTCGCGCTCGCACCGATCCTCGACGACGAAGACGAAGTCGCTGGTTGGCTCCACATCGAATGCGAGCACCACTTGCTGCCGAGCGCGCCGCGGCTCCTCGCGCTCGCGCGTGCTTGGCGCAGCGCGGTGCTGACCGAGCCCGCGTCAGTGCCCGCGCTGACCATGAGTGCGCGGCCCGCGCGTTCGGCGAGGCCAGACGCGTCGCGTCAGACGCCGGACGCGTCCCTCCAGTCGGTTGAGGATCCGCTGTCGCGCGCAGTGTTCGAGGATCTCGTCGTCGAACTCGGCATCAAGACGTCGCAGCGCCGTTGGTGGGGAATCGCGGCCGATGGCGGCGAACTGCGCTGCGTCGCGCAAGGAGGTGAAGGCACCGGACTCGGCACCGCGCCCGAAGGACGGCGATCGGCGTTGAGACGCGCGCTGATCACCGGCGGGGTCGTGCAGTTCGACGAGCCCGATGCGCGGCTTGCGATCCACGTCGAAGCCGGGTCGGGCGTCGTGTTCCCGCTGTTCGCGGGAACACGGATCTGCGGATTGCTGGCGATCG
>JANLUN010000448.1:0-2332 GCA_031363505.1 Planctomycetota bacterium
AAGCTCGAGGAGGCGCTCGACTCGGTCCGTCCGGAGAGCATCAAGGCGGACCTGTATTTCATCGCCGACGACGCGCTCGCGGGGCGCGACACTCCGAGCGTCGGTCTGCAAGTGGCGGCGCGTTTCGTGCGCGCGCGACTCGAGCGTCTGGGATGGAAGGCGGGCGCGCCGGGCGGCTACTTCTACCGCTACAAACTCAGTCAGAAGCGGCTCGACGAACACGCGACGGAGCTGCGCTGGAAGCGCGGCGAGACGGAGAGGACGCTGCATTACGCGAGCGACTATTTCTTCGCGTCCAGCTACGACGTCGAGGAGCTGCAAGTCAGCGGCGGCGTGGTGTTCTGTGGCAAAGGCAGCGAGGACGAATTCGCACGCGCAAAAGTCACCGGACGCTGGGCGCTGTGCCTCGACGCCGGCGGTCAGACACGGCCGATCCGTGAACGCGCGCGTGAAGCAGGCGCGGTCGGATTGGTGATCACGCAGGCAGAGGGCGATCCGGCAGAGCCGTACGCGACGCGCTTCGCGAAGGAGCTCGAGCGGCAGCGTCGCGGCCGGCTCAGCTATCCGTCGTCGTCCGAACGGACGCGCGAAGTGTTTCCTCAAGTCATGTTGCCGCGCGAGAGCGGCGCGCCTTGGTTCAATGGAAACGAGCTACCGGCTGTCGGCGCCGACCTCGGCGTGACGCTGACGGACGTGCGCAAGCTCGAAGGTCAAGGCGGCCTGATCGACGCCGAGAACGTGTGCGGTTTCTGGCCGGGCAAGGATCCGGTGCTCGCACAAGAAGTCATCCTCGTGAGCGCGCACTACGACCACGTCGGGATGCAGGGCGGAGAGATCCACAACGGCGCCGACGACAACGGGTCGGGGACGTGTGGGTTGCTCGCGCTCGCGGAGGCGCTGACGCACTACGGTCCGATGCGCCGCTCGGTGATGCTGATCTGGGTCTCGGGCGAAGAGAAGGGCCTGTGGGGCTCCAAGGCCTGGTCGGAACAACCCTGGTTGCCGGACGGTTGCCGCGCCGTCGCGAACATCAACATCGACATGATCGGTCGCAATGCACCGGACAAGCTCCTCATCACGCCGACGAAAAAGCGCGAAGAGGATTACAACGGACTCGTGCGCATCGCCGAGTCGCTGTGCGCGCTCGAAGGGTTTCCGAGCCTCGGTAGCGCGGATCAGTTCTACACGCGCTCCGACCAAGCGAACTTCGCCAAGCTCGGCATCCCGGTCACATTCCTGTTCTCCGATGTCCACGAGGACTACCACCAGCCGGGCGACGATCCCGAGAAGATCGACTACGACAAAGTGCGCCGTGTCGTGCGGCTCGTGATCCGGATGCTCGACGGGTTGCAAGACGACGCAATCGAGCGCTAGGCGCACACCGCGCGGAGCGCGGCGTTGCGCGATCCATCGGTGAAACCCGCGACCTCTCGGCTCCTGCGCGGCGGCGGCCGGCGTCGTGCGGCGGCCGGCGACGCGTCGGGAGCTAGCGGCGGTGCTCCGCCTTGAGCGCCGCCTGCGCCGCGGCGAGACGTGCGAGCGGAACGCGGAAGGGCGAGCACGACACGTAGTCGAGCCCCAGCGCGTGGCAGAACTCGATCGAATTCGGATCGCCGCCGTGCTCGCCGCAGATGCCGATCTTCAGGTCGGCTCGTGAGCGACGTCCCTCGTCGACCGCGATCTGCATCAACCGTCCGACGCCCTCGCGGTCGAGCGTGGCGAACGGATCGACCGAGTACACCTCGCGCTCGATGTAGTGGGGCAGGAACTTCGCACCGTCGTCGCGGCTGATGCCGTACGTCGTCTGCGTCAGGTCGTTCGTGCCGAACGAGAAGAACTCGGCCACGCGCGCGATGTCGCCAGCGGTGAGCGCGGCGCGAGGAAGCTCGATCATCGTTCCGATCAGGCACGGCACGCGCACCTTCTTCTCGAGGAACACTTCCTCCGCGACGGTGCGCACGATGTCGGCTTGCAGCTCGAGCTCACGGCGCGTGCCGACGAGCGGGATCATGATCTCGACCTTGGGCTTCTTCTTCGTCTCGGCGGCGACGTCGCAGGCGGCTTCGAAGATCGCGCGCGCCTGCATGATCGTGATCTCGGGATAGAGGATCCCGAGACGACAGCCGCGCAGCCCGAGCATCGGGTTCTGCTCGCGCAACGCCTCGGCCTTGTCGCGGACGCGCTCCGTCGCGAGACCGAGGTGCTTCGCCACCGCGGCGACGGCCGCATCGTCGTGCGGCAGGAATTCGTGCAGCGGCGGATCCAGGCTGCGGATCGTCACCGGTCGCAGCGCCATCGCGCGGAAGATGCCAGCGAAGTCGGCGCGTTGCAG
>JANLUN010000458.1:0-4295 GCA_031363505.1 Planctomycetota bacterium
GCCGCGACGTTTGCAGTCGATCCTCGATCTGCACCTCGAAGATCCGCGTTACTCGTGCACGATGTCGGACCTCGTCAACGCACGCAACTTGGCGTACATGTCGACGTACGATCTGCAAGCGAGCCTGTCCGTCCTGCAACGACACGCGCTGCTCGTCGAGGGCAAGAGTCAAAGCGTTTCGTCGTTCGGATTGCGCTCGTACAGCGTACCGCAGGATGTCGGCGACGCCGTGTTGCGACAGCGACGCGCACGTCGACGCGGGATCTTCGACATCTTCACGCTGCGCGGTCACTTGGACCGGCTGTGCGACGATCCGGCGCGTCCGTCGCGGCTGCCGCCGTCGCGCGTGCGCGAGCTCTACAAGATGTACGTCAACGAGGCGGCGTGCGTCACGCGCATCGAACGGTTGCCCGATGGACTGCGCGGTCTGATCGAGAAGACTATCGTCGAGTTCGGCGTCATCTTGCCGAAGAACCTGTTCGATCGGATGGAGATCGACTTCCCGTGGGACGGGCGCCGGACCGCGCGCGTCCTGGAAGACTCGCTCGTCGGCACGGTCGAGCGGCTCGAGCTCGGCCGCTACGGCATCCACCACAATGACGAGACGCTGCTCGTGTTCAACGAGGTCGCGCTCGCGTACTTGCGGCGCGTCGCCGTGCCAGGCGACCCCGACCGGCCGCACGAAGAAGCGGCGCTCGGTGTCGACCTCGCGTCGAACATCTCGCGTTTCATCGGCTTCATCCTCGATCACGACGTGCGCTTCACGATGCGCGGCGAGATCTTCAAGACGACCGAGAAGAAGATCCAAGAAGAGTTGATCCCGAACCCCGGCCGCGAGCTCTCGCGCGGCGAAGTCCTGTCGTTCATCTTCGACTTCGCGCGTCATTCGCAGCAGATCGAGTCGACGGGCGAGCGCACGTTCGCGCTGACCGCCGCCGGACGCGAGTGGGAGCCGCGCGATCTCGATCACAAGTTGAAGGCGTTACTCGAGTACGCGGTCGACGAGCGCGGTCTTCCCGGAGAGCACTACCACCAAGTGCGGATGCGCAAGATCCTGATGCGCCTCTTGAAGCGCGTCGAGCCCGGCGTCTGGTACGACCTCATGTACTTGCCATTCCTCGCGCGCAACACGTACATCTGCAGCCTCGACGAGCTGCTCGTGGACGAGTACTTCGCGGCGCGGCTCTCCGCCGGCCAGTACACGCCGATGGAGGACATCCAGCGCATGGCGTGGAACCTCGCGGGCTGGATGCGTCAGCGCCTACATGTCCTGGGCGTCGTCGACCTGGGATACGACAAAGCGGGCCGGCCGGTCGCGCTGCGTCTCACGCGTATCGGTGCACGCTTGCTCGGCGTGCTCGACGGTTCACCGGAGGGCGCGCCGATGGTCGGCAGCCTCGTCGTCACGCCGGACTTCGAAGTCGTGATGTTCCCGACCGGCGACGACGCGGAGCTGGTGCACGACCTCGATCGCTTCTGCATGCGCGAGAAGCTCGGCTCGGTCTTCCACTTCCGCGTCAGCGAGAAGTCCGTCCACCGCGCGCTGACGGAAGGCATGTTCTTGAAGCGCATCGTGCACACGCTCGAAAACCATTCGCGCACGCCGGTGCCGCAGAACGTGCTGTTCTCGATCCGTGATTGGGCGTCGCAGGCCGGGCTGATGCACCTTGCGACCGATCACACCGTGACAGCGGGCAGCGTGGAGCACATGAAGCGCTTCCAGCAAGATCCGGGCGTGAAGCCGCTCGTGCGTGAGGTGATGGATGAAAGGCGCACGCGCCTCAAGAGCAACGCGACTCTGCGGCGCACGCAATCGCTCCTGCGCGAGCTCGGGTACCTGGTCGAGATCGAGGAGTGAGCGGGAGGACGCTGCCGCCGCCGCTCATCGCACTCACTCCCGGAGACTTATTCGCGCCCGACTTCGATCGCTTCCTCGCGGCCGTCGAAGCCGCGATTGCCGCGGGACTGCGCGGGATCCTAGTACGCGAGCCGCAGATGTCCGACCGCGTGATGTTGGCGCTCGCGACAGAGATATCAAGCCGCCTGCCGTCCGACGGATACCTCGCGATCCACGATCGCGTGTACCTTGCCGCGCCGAGCGGCGCGCGCGCCGTGCACCTTGGATTCCGCTCTCTCGCGCCGAGCGAAGCGCGCAAGGTCGTGCCCGACGAGGTCGCGATCGGTCTTTCCGCGCATGCGCACGACGAGCCTTCGATGTGGCGGGACGCGGACTACCTGTTCTTCGGTCCGGTGTTCCACACGCCGTCCAAACAGGGGCTCGTCTCGCCGGTCGGGCTCGACGGACTGGCGCGCGCGGTGCGCGAGAGCCCTGTGCCCGTCTTCGGCATCGGCGGACTCGCTCCCGAGCACGCGCAAGACCTTCGGCGCACGGGCGCGCGCGGGATGGCCGTGCTGCGCGGCGTGTTCGGTGCTTCCGATTCGGCTGCGAGAGTGGACGCGTACGTGCGCGCGTTGACAAGCTGAGGACACGAGCGAGGTCTGCGCGTGACTTGGAGTGAGGATCGAATCCACCGTTGGCTGGCACGGCTTCCGCGGCCGCGCGAGCTGTCCGGCAGCATCGGACACGACGCCGCGGTCGTGCGCGCGCTCGGCGGTCGCCCCGTCGTGTGCGTCGACCAGACGGTCGAGGGCGTTCACTTCGTAACGTCGGCGCCTCCTGAAACCGTGGGACGCAAGGCCGCCGCGCGCGCGATCTCCGATCTCGCGGCGACCGCGGCGACGCCGCGCGGCGTGTGGCTCGCGCTGAGCGCGTCGACGAGCAAGACCGAGCGCTGGATGCGCGCCGTCATCACCGGAGTACGCGAGATGGCGCGCGAGCACGGGGCTGATCTCTTGGGCGGCGACATCTGCGGTGCGGTGGGTCCGGCGCGGCTCTCCGTCACCGCGCTCGGCGAGTTCGAGAGCAAGTCGTGCCCTCCCGGACGCGATCGCGCGCGCGTCGGCGACGTCGTCGTCGTCACGGGCGCACTCGGCGGGAGTTTGCTCGGGCGACATCTCGCGATCGTTCCACGCGTCGCCGAAGGCCGCTGGCTCTTCGATCACGGCGCGCGCGCGATGATGGACGTCAGCGACGGACTGGCGTGGGATCTCTTTCGACTTGCGCGCGCGTCGAACGTCGCGATCGAACTGTCGCTGGATCTCGTTCCGGTCCACGCAGATGCGTTGCGGCGCGCGCGCAAGACGCGTCGCACCGCGCTCTGGCACGCGCTCCACGACGGCGAGGACCACGAGCTCGTCGCGACGTTGACGTGGCGCGCGCTCGAGAAGCTTCTCTCGGAAAGGAAACGGCGCTGTCCGGACCTCGCGGTGATCGGCGTCGTGCGCGAGGGATCGGGGCTCTTGCTGACGAATGCGCAGGGTCGGTGCCGGAGCTGGAATCCGCGCGAAGGTGGATACCGTCATGGCGGATAGAGACGTCGCGGCGCACGCGCGTGTGTTCTCGTCGCCCGCGCCCGAGGCGACCGAGGAACTTGCCGCGCGCATCGGTGCGCGCCTTGCCGGCGGCGCGCTCGTCGCACTCGACGGCGAGCTCGGCAGCGGCAAGACCGCGTTCGTGCGCGGTCTCGCGCGCGGCCTCGGCGTGACGGAGCCCGTGACGAGCCCGACGTACGCACTGATGCACTCGTACCCCGGCCGGATCAACCTGTGGCACTTCGACGCGTGGATGGAAGGCCGCGAGCGCTCGTTCCTGCTCGACGGCGGACTCGACTCGATCGAGAGCGGCGATGTTGCGGCGGTTGAGTGGGCCGATCGCGTGCTCGATCTTTTACCTTTGCCGCGCCTGCGGATCTCTCTCGCGCACCACGGCAAATCCTCGCGCCGCATCGCCGTATGGGCGGAGGGTGGAGACATCGATGGGGGAGCGCTCGACCGTCTCGTCGCGACGCTCGACGTTCCGGCGGGGGTCACGGAGCTCGCCTGAGCGACAGTCGGGCCGCGCGTTGGTGGTCAGGCCCCTGAGCGTTCTCTATCCTCTTCGCCCGATGGATTCCTGGGATTCCTGCCGAGCACTCGCGCGGAGCGTCGTTCTGGCTCTGCCGCTCCTCATGGCGATGCAGAATCCACCACCACCGATTCCGGCTCCCGTCCCTCCTCCCGGGCAAGCGTTCGGTGCCGGCCAGGACTTCGAGCTGACGCTCGAGAAGTCTCTTTCGATCGCGCTCCAGAGCAACCTCGGGCTCCAGATCGAGTCGCTCCAGTCGGACATCGCGCGCTACAACGCGCGCGGAAGCTGGGGCGCGTTCGACTGGATCTTCAACGCGCGCGCGGGCATC
>JANLUN010000488.1:0-1621 GCA_031363505.1 Planctomycetota bacterium
GAGCTCGACCGCGGCGTGCTCGCGAAGGTCGGTGAACGCTACCTCGAGGTCTGCGAGAAGATCACCGGCAGCGCGCCGGTCGGGGTGACCGCGTGAGCGTCGCGATCCTGATGGGGTCGGACTCCGATCTGCCGCGACTCCAGCCGTGCATCGAGCAGCTCAGTGAGCTCGACATCGCGTGCGAAGTGCGCGTGCTCTCCGCACACCGCACGCCCGACGAAGTCGTCGCGTTCGTGAGTGCAGCCCCCGCGAACGGTGTGCGCGTCTTCATCTGCGCGGCCGGCGGCGCAGCTCACTTGGCGGGCGTCGTCGCCGCGCACACCGTGCTTCCGGTGCTCGGGATCCCGCTCGACAATCCGCCGCTCGGCGGGCTCGATGCGCTGCTCTCCACGGTGCAGATGCCCGGCGGCGTGCCCGTCGCGACGTTCGGCGTGGGCGCGGGAGGACCCGTCAACGCGGCCCTGTGCGCAGCGCGCATCTTGGCGCTGTCGGATCCGAAGCTCGCGGAGCGCGTGCAGCGCTTCCGCAGCACGCAACGCGAACGCGTCCTCAAGAAGGACGCGGCGGTTCGCGCCCAGCGCGGCAAGTGAACGAGCCGGCCCTGTGACCGAGCCGTTCGCGAGCGTCGACACCATCCGCTGGGAGGGTGGACTTCCTGGAAGCGTGCGGCTGATCGACCAGACGCTCCTCCCGGGCGATGTGGTCGTGCTCGACGTGCGCACCGTCGACGCGATGCACGACGCGATCAAACGACTCGCGGTGCGCGGTGCGCCCGCGATCGGCGTCGCGGCAGCGTTCGGGGTCGTGCTCGGCGTGCAGTCGCTAGCGTCGGAACCGGCCGAGCGCGTCGCGCAAGCGACGGAAAGAGTAGCCGCGCGCCTCGCGACCGCCCGCCCGACCGCGGTGAACCTGTTCTGGGCCCTCGATCGGATGAAGGCGCGCTGCGAGTCCGATCGACGCGCCGGTGGAACCGGATCGGCCCTGGTGGCCGGGCTCCACAGCGAGGCCTCCGCCATATATGAGGAAGACCGCGCGATCTGCCAGCGCCTGGGCGACATCGGCGCCGAGCTGATCCAGGACGGTTTCACGGTGCTGACTCACTGCAATGCGGGGGCGCTCGCGACGGCCGGGATAGGCACCGCGCTCGCGCCGATCTACCGCGCGAGAGAGCAAGGCAAACGGGTCGCCGTCTACGCGGATGAGACGCGGCCGCTCCTGCAAGGTGCGCGGTTGACGGCCTGGGAGCTCGGCCGCGCCGGGATCGAAGTGACGCTGATCACGGACAGCATGGCCGGCCATGTGATGAGCAAGGGCCGCATCGACGCGGTGTTCGTCGGTGCCGATCGCATCGCCTTGAATGGCGACGTCGCCAACAAGATCGGGACGTACGGGGTCGCCGTGCTCGCATCGCAGCACGCGCTGCCGTTCTACGTCGTTGCACCCCTCTCGACCTTCGACGCGAAAGCCGAAACCGGCGACGCAATCCCGATCGAGGAGCGCGACGCGAGCGAGGTCACGCACGGCTTCGGCAAGCAGACCGCTCCGTCCGGCGTGCGGGTCTACAACCCGGCGTTCGATGTGACGCCGGCGCGCCTGGTAACCGCGCTGATCACCGAGCGCG
>JANLUN010000494.1:0-2017 GCA_031363505.1 Planctomycetota bacterium
TGCGCTCGTCGGCGAAGAACGTAAGCGTGCTCCCCGCTTGCTCGAACACGCTCCAGAACACGCACGAGCCCAGGAACAACACGAAGACGACGACGAGGCGCCGGCGCTCGCGCGCGCTCCACGCCTTGGACGTGAGGAGCCACGTGAAGAACGCTCCGATCGAGCCAAAAAGAATCCACGTGTAGACGCCGTTTACGTCGGACTTCGTGACGGGTTCCGCTTTCGTGAACGCCCAAGTCAAGAGGCCCGCGATGAGGAGCGCGATCACGGCGGTGCCGATGCCGAGCGTCTTCTTCGCCTTCGCGCGTGCATCGGCCGTCGGCTCGATGGCCGGAGCGCGACCTGCATTCCCGAGATGTCGGCCGGTGAGGACGTACTGCAGGAGACCGAAGAACATCCCAACGGCCGCCGCACCGAATCCGAAGTGCCACGAGTTCGCCGGATCGATTCCCCACGACTCGAGCATCGTGCGGAAGCTTGGGTGCTGCGCGAGCCAACCGCACACGAGCGGAGCGGAGCAGGCGCCGAGGTTGATCCCCATGTAGAAGATCGAAAAGCCCGAGTCGCGACGGCGATCTTCCTCCGAGTAGAGCTGACCGACGATTCCGCTGATGTTGGGCTTCAAAAGGCCCGTGCCGATCACGACGCTCGCGAGGCCCGCGTAGAACGTCGCGACGCCGTGCATCGCAAGCAGAATGTGACCGATCATGATCACGATGCCGCCGTACAGCACCGCGCGCTGCATGCCGAGGAACTTGTCCGCGAGCCATCCGCCGAGGACGGGCAGCAAGAACACGAGCGACGTGTAGAGCCCGTAGATGATCGCCGCGTCCGCCTTCGTGAAGCCGAGCCCTCCGTCGACGGTCGCCGTCGTCATGAAGAGCACGAGGATCGCGCGCATCCCGTAGTAGCTGAAGCGCTCCCACATCTCGGTGAAGAAGAGCGTCGCGAGACCGCGCGGATGTCCGAAGAACGAACGGTCCGACTGCGCTGCAATGGTGCTCGGCTGTGGAGCGTTCGTGTGGGCCATGTCGTGTGTCCGATGGGGGGGCGGAAGTCCGGTCAGCCTATCCGTGCCGCGGGGCCGATGCGAGCGCGCGCGGGTCGAGCTACTGTATGGAGCGAACACGATGAAACACTCCGCACTCTTGCTCTGGATCGCAGTCGTCGCGCTGACGCGCGCGCCCGCCGCGCAATCGAATGTCGCGGTGAAAGACGCGCAGGTCGTTTCGAGCGAAGTCACGTCATGGCTTCGCGATCACGCCTTCGCGATCACCAAAGACCCCAAACGCATCGCAGCGCTTGGCGATCGCATCGGAAAAGCGCGCGTCGTTTGTCTTGGAGACGAGGCCGGCGGCGAGGCGCGCCAGCCTTCCGCGCTCCAGCGCAACCTTCTCGAATACGCGGTCTTGGCGCTAGACCTGCGCGTTCTCGCCATCGACGCCAATGCAACGGAGTGTGCCGCGCTCGACGAATACCTGGTGACGGGACGCGGCGAGCTATCGGCGATCGTCGCGAGTCTGCGCGCTCCGCGATGGCGCTCGCGCGAGTTCCTCGATGCGATCGGGTGGCTGCGCGTGTGGAACTCGAAGCCTAATCACGCGAACAAGGTGCGGCTCATCGGCCTCGACGTGCAGTACACGCAGCTCGCGGCGCAACAGCTGGGCGATTACATCCAAAAGGTCGACTACGAAGCCGCGCCGCGGATCACGTCGATCCTGTCGCCGCTGCGACAAGTCGATCAGAACGGACGACCGCGCTATTCGAGCGCCTCACCGGAGCTCCGCTACGTCACGATGAGCTATCTGCCCGAGCTGCAATCGATGATCGAAGACAATCGCGAGGCGCACGTGCAGGCGTCGAGCGAAGCCGAGTGGATGCGTGCCAAGCAGTCGGTCACGTTCCTGATCCAAGCGGAGCAAGTACTGCGCGCCGCGATCGAGGGCTCTGATCCGTCGGTGCACGACCGCGTGCTCGCCGACAACGTCGCGCACGCGCTCGAGCTGGCGGGCGATGC
>JANLUN010000510.1:0-4002 GCA_031363505.1 Planctomycetota bacterium
GTACGCCTCGCACGGCGGCATCTATCGCACCTTCGACAACCGCAAGGACATCGTCGTCCAAGGTCGTGGCGAGGGCTACGCCATCTCCGCGAACGTCTCACTCACCCAGCTCAAGCAGGACGTTCAGCGTCTGGCCAAGAAGTAGCGCCCCGAGAAGGAATACATCCCCATGAACCTCAAGCACCTCATCCTTCCTACGGTCGCGCTCGGCGCGGCAGCGGGCCTGCTCATCCCGGCCAAGACGGACGCGTACGCGCTGCTCGGCGGCTCACTCAACACGACGCAACGCGACTTCCGGATCTTCGACAACTTCACGGACCCGACCGCGAACGACAACGTCACGCCCGACGCGAACTTGCCGGGCTACACCGGTTGCGAGCTCGCGATCTGGAAGGCGTGCACCGAATGGGGTAGCCAGCTCCACGGCGGCACCGGTAATGGCGACGCTCACCAGCCCGGCGGGCTGGGCTCCGGCGGCGCCAACTTCGATGCGGTGATGCAGGGTAACGCGACGGCGGTCGGAGGCACGAACAGCAACACCCACTCGGAGCTGTCGGGCAGCGACGGCGGAGTGCTCGCGTTCTGTGAGAGCCCGATCAGCGATGGCTGGCGCATCCGCTACTACTCGACGTGGACTTGGAACGATGGCCCGGGCACTTCGGTGGGTACCAACGAAGACATCCAGGGTATCGCTACGCACGAGTACGGCCACGCGCTGGGGCTCGACCACAGCGGCGTATTCGGCTCGACGATGTGGCCCTCGGTGACAGGCAGCGGCGTTGCGCAGCGCTCGATCGGGCCGGACGACATCGCCGGGGTGCAGGCAATCTACGGAGTGACTGCGGCGGAGAAGCCGCGCATCATCGGCATCAGCTCCGCGGGCGGCTTCCTGACGATTCACGGCGTGAACTTCGACCGGGTGGATATCAACGACGTCTGGTTCACGCCGAATACGCCGGGCGGTTCCGACGTCCCGGTTCAGGTGAACGGCCTCCCGAGCGAGGGCATCTCGCTCACACTCGCGATCCCCGCCGGCGCCGGATCCGGCGACGTGTTCGTCAAGATCCCAACCTCCAACCAAGGCAGCACGCTCTCGAACGGTTGGCCGATCGACCTGGGAAACCTGCCGGATCCCCCGGGCAGCGCATACTGCTTCGGCGACGGAAGCCTGCCGACGCCGTGTCCGTGCTCGCTGCCGGATACGGTGCCGAGCCCCAGTGGAGGGCCCGACTCAGGGTGTGCGAACTCGTTCGACCTCGATGGCGCGAAGCTGTCGGCGGTCGGTGGGTTGTCGCCTGATTCGCTCAAGCTCATCGCGGTGATCGGGGGCAACTCGGCGGCGTACGCGCTGCTCCTCAAGGGCAATGGGAGCGATGCGAACGGTGTCGCCAACGGCGATGGGGTGCGCTGCGTCGACGGCCAACTGATCCGATTCGGGGCACACAACGCTGGGACCAATGGAGCCCCGCTAGGCGCGTGGACGTACCCGAACTCGGCGCAGACGACCTCCGTGTCGGCGGCCACACTCCAGCCGCCGGGCGAGACGGCGTACTACCAACTCTTCTACCGCAACAACGCGGTGGGGTTCTGCAATCCGGCGACGACGAATATGTCGAACGGATACCAGGTCGCCTGGCCCTGAGCTGAGCTACCGGTTTGCGGGACGTTCCCCGCCCGCACCCAGGCCCCGCCCGCGAGTCCGATCGCGCGGCGGGGCCTGTTCGTCCATGCCACCCCCCTGCGGGCGGCCCGGACCAGGCCTCCGCCCCGCGCCGAACGCGCGGGGTAATCTTCGAGACACTCCCTGGAGTCACCGAGTCGCGGCGACTATCCAATACAGAGACTTCACACTAACATTGGTCTCACGTCGGGAACCTGGCACGCGGCCGCGGGCGTCCTACAGCGCGCGTCGTGCTCTGCACAGGCCCCTGTATCCCTCACTGTGGACTTCAACCGGCTGCCCTCCGGCACCGGACGAAGCGGTCGGGATAGCAGGGGCTCGACAGTATCTGGAGTCACGGTCCGGGAGCGAGCAGACCCGGGTCTGAGCAATCACAAGGAACCTTCTCTCATGAAACTTTCCCCTCCCGCCCTGTCCATGTCGGTGGCCGCGCTGTTGGCCGCAGGCAGCCTGGCCAGCGCTCAGATCGAACGGCTGGACTTGGGCCAGATGGTCTCGAAGACGGACAACTCCTTGGTCGGCACGATCGTCGGCAAGGAAGTCATCCGCATCGATCACCCCGTCGACGGACCCGAGCTCTACTTCACCACGCTCACCGTCCAAGGCACATCGCTCAAAGACGGCAAGGAGCTGACGGTCGACGTCACGTTCCCCGGTGGATTCATCGACGCCGAGCACGGCGTCTACAACTCCGAAGCGCCCTCGGCTGACGACATCCAGACCGGCAACCGCGTCGTCGCCTTCTATAAATGGTCCGAGAACATGGGCGGTGATCTCAGCGCCAACGCGCTGTACGCCTCGCACGGCGGCATCTATCGCACCTTCGACAACCGCAAGGACATCGTCGTCCAAGGTCGTGGCGAGGGCTACGCCATCTCCGCGAACGTCTCACTCACCCAGCTCAAGCAGGACGTTCAGCGCCTGGCCAAGAAGTAGCGCCCCGAGAAGGATCACATCCCCATGAACCTCAAACATCTCATCCTCCCCACAGTCGCTCTCGGCGCCGCGGCAGGTCTGCTCATCCCAGCGAAGTCGGACGCCTTCACGACGATCGGCGGCAACCTCAGCACGGCCCAGCGCGACTTCCGCATCTTCGACAACTTCACGGACGCCGCCGCGAACAACAACGTGACCCCGGACGCCAATTGGCCCGGTTACACCGGCGTCGAGCTCGCGATCTGGAAAGCGTGCGTCGAATGGGCCAGCTCGCTCCACGGCGGGAACGGCAACGGCGACCCGCACCAGAACGCCGGCCTCGGCTCGGGCGGCGCGAACTTCGACCCCGTGTTCCAAGGCAACGCGACAGGCGTTGGAACGACGAATAGCAACACGCACTCCGAGCTCGCGGGCGGCGACGGCGGCGTCCTGGCATTCACAGAAACGCCGATCAGCGACGGCTGGCGCATCCGCTACTACTCGACGTGGACCTGGGCCGACGGCCCGACGACCAACCCGGGCGGAACGGACATCCAAGGCGTCGCTTGCCACGAGTACGGGCACGCGCTCGGCTTGGGCCACACCACCACGTCCGGCGCGACGATGTTCCCGTCGATCAGCGGAAGCGGTGTCGCGCAGCGCTCGATCGCGGCGGACGACATCGCCGGCGTGCAGTCGATCTACGGCGTGGCCGCGGCCTCGAAGCCGACGATCAACTCGATCGCCGTCAACGCCGGGATCCTCACGATCACCGGGGTGAACTTCGGAGCGACCAACAACCAAGTGTGGTTCACGCCGGACACGGCGACCAGCGCCGACGTCCCGGTGATCGTCAGCGGGCTCTCGAGCAACGGAACGGTGATCACGGTCACCGCCCCCGCCGCTGCTGGCCCGGGCGACGTGTTCGTGAAGCTCTCGTCCTCGGGACACGCTTCGCTCTCGAACGGCTTCCCGGTCGACCCCGGCGCGATCGTCATCGCGCCGACGGGCGTCGCTTCGTGCTTCGGAGACGGCAGCGTCCCGACACCGTGCCCGTGCGCTCCGCCGGATTCGGTTCCGTTCCCGAGCGGCGCGTCTGACGCGGGCTGCGCGAACTGGGTGAACCTGAACGGTGCGAAGCTCGTGGGTGACGGCGACGTCAATCCGGACCTCGTCGTTCTGACTTGCACGGGTGAGCCGACGACGTCGTTCTCGATCTTCCTGTGCGGCAACGCGGAGAACGCGGTGGGCCAGGGGAACGGCGACGGCGTCTTGTGCGTCACCGGCACGCTGGTGCGCTTCGGCAGCCAGTTCGCCGTGGGCGGCACGGTCACCTACCCGAACCCGGCGGCCGGCCTGACGAATCCGCTCTCGACCGCCACCGGAGTGACTCCGGGCAGCGGCGT
>JANLUN010000537.1:0-4501 GCA_031363505.1 Planctomycetota bacterium
GTCGAATCGCAGGCGCTGCACGGCATCGACTCGCTCCTGTCGATCGTCCAGATGCCGGCCGGAATCCCGGTCGGGACACTCGCGATCGGCAAGAGCGGCGCGATCAACGCAGCACTGCTCGCGGCCGCGATCTTGGCGCGCTCCGATGCGACGGTCCGATCGGCGCTCGAGCGCTGGCGTGCCGCACAGACGGAAGCGGTGCTCGCCCACGCCGATCCACGGGAGGCGACCGCGTGAGGCTCGGCATCGTCGGCGGGGGACAACTCGCGCGGATGCTCGCGCTCGCAGCACATCCGCTCGGCGTGCGCGTGCAAGCTCTGTGCGCGAGCCCGGACGAGCCCGCGGGTCGCGTCGCGCGCGCGATCATCGGAAGCGACGACGCCGTGAGTGACCTGCGCGAGCTCGCGCACGAGGCGGACGTGCTCACCTTCGAGAGCGAGAATCTAGACGCCGGCCTGATGCGTGCGGCATGCGCGACGAAGCCGATCTACCCTTCGGTTCGCGCGCTGGAAATCGCGCAGGATCGCCTGCTCGAGAAACGCTTCTTGCGCGGATTGGGCATCCCGCTCGCTGCTTTTGCACCGATCGATACGCGCGACGAACTCGAACGTGCCGTGGCGGCTGTCGGACTGCCGGCAGTGCTCAAGACTAGGCGCGGCGGCTACGACGGCAAGGGACAAGTCGTACTGCGCGACGACATCGACTGCACTGCGGCCTGGAATCGTCTGGCTGGCCGACCACTGGTATTGGAAGAGTTCGTGCAGTTCGAGCGCGAGCTCTCACTCGTCGCAGTGCGCAGCCGGCAGGGTGAGATCCGCTTTTATCCATTGGTCGAGAACTTCCACGCCGGCGGCGTGCTCCGCGCGACCATCGCGCCGGCAGCAGGCGTCGACGTGTTGGTCGAACGTCTCGCGCAGGGCTATGTGAGACGCATCTTGGAGTCGCTCGACTACGTCGGAGTTCTCGCGCTCGAGCTCTTCGAGCGCGGCGTCGAATTGTGGGCCAACGAAGTCGCACCGCGCGTGCACAACAGCGGCCACTGGACGATCGAGGCCGCGGAGACGAGCCAGTTCGAGAACCACGTGCGCACCGTGTGCGGTCTGCCGCTGGGGTCGACGGAAGCGCGCGGCCAGGCCGCGATGCTCAACTTGCTCGGAACCGTGCCCGAGATCGAGGCGCTGCTCGCGGTCCCCGGCGCGCACGTGCATCTCTACGACAAGCCCGCGGCACCGGGCCGCAAACTCGGTCACGTCACGCTGTGTGCGCGGAACCACGCGACGCTGTGCGAGTCTCTGCCGCGCCTCCTCGAGGCCGTCGAACGCGACGGATCGGAGCTGAAACGCCGACTCGCGATCGACGAATGGAGACATTCGAACTCGCACGCCTGAACCTGACGTCGCCGATGGTCTTGGGCTTCGCGCTCGGGATCGTGGCGGCGCTGGTGAAGAGCGATCTCAAGCTGCCCGAGGCACTGCACGCGGGACTGTCCGTGTATCTGCTGCTCGCGATCGGTATCAAGGGCGGCGTCGAACTCGGCAAGGCGCCGTTGGCCGAAATCTCCGCGCCGCTCCTGGTGACACTGGGCATCGGGCTCGCGAGTCCGATCTGGTGTTACGCGGCGCTGCGTGGACTGGGCCGGTTCAGCGCCGTGGACGCTGCCGCGATCGCGGCGCACTACGGCTCGGTGTCGGTAGTGACGTTCACGGCCTGCGGCACGTTTCTCGACGCGGTCGGCGTCGCGTACGAGGGATTCATGAGCGCATTGGTCGCGTTCCTCGAGGTGCCCGCGATCGTCGTCGCCATCTTCCTGGCGCGACGCAGTACTCCGTCGACGACGCGTTGGAACGAGACGCTGCGCGAAGTCGTGTTCGGTAAGAGCAACCTGTTGCTCCTCGGAGGCGTCGCGATTGGTGCGTTGGCGGGCCCAGCAGCCGAGCAAGTGAAGCCGTTCTTCGTCGACCCGTTCCGCGGTGCACTGACGCTCTTCTTGATCGACATGGGGGTGATCGCGGCGCGCCGGCTCGGCGACCTGCGCACATCCGGTGTGCGTCTCGTCGCGTTCGCACTCGGAGCACCGCTGGTCAACGGAGCGATTGGAGCGTGGGCCGGAGAGCTCGCGGGGCTGTCGGTCGGCGGCACCACCGTATTCGCGACGATGGTCGCGAGCGCGTCGTACATCGCAGCGCCGGTCGCGGTACGGATCGCGCTGCCCGAAGCGAATCCAGCGCTCTACCTCACCTCATCGCTCGCGGTGACGTTTCCCTTCAACCTGATCGTAGGCATCCCCATCTACCATGCGATCGCCCGCTGGCTCCACGCCTGATCCCGTGCAGACTGTCGTCCTGAAGCGCGTGACCATCGTCGCTGAGGCCGTGCTGGAACAGCGGCTCATCGCTTTGATTCGAGACTGCGGAGCGAAGGGATGGACGCTCCTGGATTGCCGCGGTGAGGGATCGCGTGGCGTGCGCGCGAGCGAATGGGAAGGCGCGAACGTCAAGCTCGAGACGCTGGTGGCGTCCGCTGTCGCAGACACGATTCTCGCCAGGCTCGTCCGCGACTACTTCGAACACTTCGCCGTGGTCGCCTACGTCCAAGACGTGCGCGTCGTGCGGGGCGACAAGTACATCTGAGTCGCTCGTCGAAGGGACTCAGTCGCGTTTGAGCCGCGTGTCGCGCGCTCGCTACGCCCGGCGCATCCTGGAGTCGCTCGATTACGTCGGAGTTCTCGCGCTCGAGCTCTTCGAGCGCGGCGTCAATCGGAACCGTGCCCGAGATCGAAGCGCTGCTCGCGGTCCCCGGCGCGCACGTGCATCTCTACGACAAGCCCGCGGCACCGGGCCGCAAACTCGGTCACGTCACGCCGTGTGCGCGGAACCCCGCGACGCTGTGCGAGTCTCTGCCGCGCCTCCTCGAGGCCGTCGAACGCGACGGAGCGGAGCTGAAGCGCCGACTCGCGATCGACGAGCGGAAACTCTCGAGCGCGCACGCCTGAACTGCGCACTTGGGCCCAGAGGCTCGACCCGCATCAGCTCGTAGGATGACGCTTCGAGAGCGATCCAACGAAGCCAAGACACTCAGGAACGAGGCTGTGGAAAAAGAGCTCGACCGACCGAATGACAAGCGCTGGACAAGTGTGTGGCATGCAACTGCGTTGAACTCGCTCGCGTTCCTGCTCTTGCTGGTCGGCGCCGGATGCAAGCACGAGTCCAATGCCGTGGCCGATACGAATCCGGTTGGCACCTATGCCTTGATGATGGTGGACGGAAAGGCGTTGCCGTGCACCGTTGCGCACGAGGGCTCGCCACTGGTGAAGTCGGGCGTCTTCGTGATCGATGCGGACGGAACCTGCAGCGGCAAGATCACCTTCTCCACGCCCACGGGGGGCGAGATGCTGCGCGAGGTCAAGGCCAACTACACCCGCGAGGGAACCAAGCTCACCATGAAGTGGGAAGGCGCCGGCATGACCGTTGGCAACGTGGAGGGCGATTCCTTCACGATGAACAACGAAGGCATCCTCTTCGCGTATCGCAAGTAGCGGGCGCAGATCATCGACACTGCGCCGGCTGCGCCCGCGGCACAAGTCAGGACCGAGCGTGCGCACTGCCTGACGTCGATGGCGGACACATTCGCGATCCATGCCGCAGGTGAAGCACAGAACGTCGACAACCTTTCGCGCTGGCGGACGAAGCCGAGCGACGTACTCCTGCTGCAAGGATGCCAGGCAGACATCGACCGGCTCGACACGCACAGCCTCATGCCGCTCGATGACGTGTCGGCGCATCACCCGCGGACCTCGAAGGGATGGATCGCAACCGCGATCTTCTTGATCGCGATCGTCCTCGGCGCGACGCGCATCTTCCCGCTGCCGATCGCGTTCCTCGCGGGGGCGGTCGCGATGATCGTCACGCGCTGCTTGAGCGAAGAAGAGGCGTATGCCGCCATCGATTGGCGACTCATGGTGTTGATCGGATCGATGATGGCGTTCGGGGTCGCGATGGAGCAGACCGGGGCCGCGCATTGGCTGGCGGGCCACGTGATCACGATCATCGGACCGCTCGGCGGTTACGCGGTGATGTGCGCCTTTGGCCTCTTGACGATTGTCTCGACCCAGCCGATGTCCAACCAGGCGGCGGCGCTCGTCGTCCTCCCGATCGCCATCGAAGCCTCGCGACAGCTCGGCCTCGACCCGCGGACGATGGTGATCGCGGTGACGTTGGCCGCGTCGTTGTCGTTCCTGACGCCGCTCGAGCCCGCCTGTCTGTTGGTCTACGGCCCGGGGCGCTACCGCTTCTTCGACTTCGTCAGGGTCGGCTTGCCGCTCACGGTGATCACACACGCCATCACGATGCAGATTGTCCCGCTCGTGTGGCCGCTCATGGCGGCGAATTGACCCGGATCGTCAGCGAGGGCCGGGCCGCTTCGCTTTCCCGTTCAGCTTGCTTCGCGGCCGCAAACTTCTTCCGATGTGCCCGAATCTCCAAACGGTATCGCCAGTACCGCC
>JANLUN010000545.1:0-1137 GCA_031363505.1 Planctomycetota bacterium
CGCCGAAGCGGGCACGCCAGAGCGCTGGACGGAGACCAAGGAAGCGATCCGCCAGTGCAACGCGGTCGCCGGCGACGAAGCGAATCCGGACGTCGTCGCATTTCTCGGTTGGGAGTGGAGCCAGGTCGGGGTGACGCCCGAAGAACACTATGGGCACAAGAACGTGGTGCTGCGCGGGACCGAGGACACCGATGTCCCCGCGCGGCCGATCGCCGCGGGCGGCCTTGCGACCGACGCGCTCCGCAACGCCGGCGCGCGCGTGCCGCGCATCCTGCCGTTTGCCGATTTCGAGAATCGCCAGCGCTACTGGAACTTCATCAAGTTCGTCCAGGAGATCGGCGCGGTGCCGCAGTGTCCGGAGGGCGTGTCCTCGAAGGACCTGCCCGCCGACTGCTACGAATCCGCCGCGACGCCGGCAGATCTGTTCCGCAAACTCGGCGAGTGGGGCGGCGAGGCGCTCGTGATCCCGCACGGCAACACCTGGGGAATGTATTCGCCGCCGGGGATCTCGTGGGATAAGCAACTGGTCGGCGCGCAGCAGGATCCGTCGCGACAGTTCCTCATCGAGGTGATGTCGGGCCACGGCAACTCCGAGCAGTATCGCGACTGGCACGAGGTCCTCATCGATGCGAGCCACGAGCAGAGCTGTCCCGAACCGACGCCCGACTACCTGCCGAGTTGCTGGCGCGCCGGCGAGATCATCGAAGCGCGTTGCCAGCAGGCGGGCCTCGACGCCGCGGAGTGCACGAAGCGCGCGGTAGAAGCGCGCCAGAACTACGTCGACGCCGGCATCGCAGGTCATCTCTCGGTGCCGGGCGTCACCGCGGAAGAGTGGCTCGACTCGGGCCAGTGTCGCGACTGTTTCCTGCCTGCGTTCAATTCGCGTCCGGGTGGCTCGACGCAGTACGCGCTCGCGATCACCAACTTCGACGATCCGGCCGAGCCGCGGAACTTCCGCTTCGGCTTCATCGCGTCGAGCGACAACCACCAGGCGCGGCCCGGCACCGGCTACAAGGAGTTCGGCCGCAAGGGCAACACGGAGGCGCGTGGGAGCGTCAACGCCAAGTGGCGCGCGCGGCTGCTCGGCGAGCCGGTGGCGGCGGAGCCGCAATCGCGCGCGGTGGATCTCGTCGCGGC
>JANLUN010000562.1:0-4264 GCA_031363505.1 Planctomycetota bacterium
GCGAAGGAGAGCGACGAGGAGAAAGCGGCCGCCGACCAGAAGAAGACGGACGACGCGAGCAACGCCGATACCTCGGAGAAGAAGGACGGCAAGGACGCCGAGCCCGTCGCTGTGAAGATCGACTTCGACGGGATCGCGCAACGCATCGTCGCGCTGCCGCTCGGCACGGCGTTCTACGCCGAGCTCCATGCGGGCGACGAGGGTCAACTCTTCTATAGGAAGGCGCCTCGGGCGGAATTCTCCGGGGAGGGCACACCCAGCGCGCTCGCACGTTTCGACCTGAAGGAACGCAAGGAGAAGTCGCTGCTCGAAGGCGTGCAGGGCTTCGCGCTCACGCGCGATCACAAGAAGATCTTCTTCAGCACAGAGGACGGCTACTGGGTCACGGCCGTCGGCGATTCGATCGACACGTCGAAGGGCAAGCTCGCGGTCGATTCGATCGAGGTGAAGATCGATCCGCGCGCCGAGTGGCGCCAGATCTACGACGAAGTGTGGCGCATCAATCGCGACTACTTCTACGACCCGAAGATGCACGGTGCCGATTGGCCGGCGATGAAGGAGCGCTATGCGCAGTTCCTCCCGCACTTCGCGACGCGCAGCGATCTCACCCGCGTCATCACGTGGCTCTGCTCCGAAGTCGCGGTCGGTCACAGTCGCACCGGCGGCGGCGAGACGCTCGTCAAAGCGGCGACCGTCCCCGGTGGATTGCTCGGCGCGGATTACGAGATCGCCGGCGATCGTTATCGCTTCAGGAAGGTCTACGGCGGACTGAACTGGACGCCGGACTTGCGCGCGCCGCTCACCGAGCCGGGCGTGCTCGTGCAAAGCGGCGAGTACCTGCTCGCCGTCGACGGACGTGATCTGCGCACGAACGAGAACCTGTACGCGCGCTTCGAAAACACGTCCGGCAAGTCGATCGAGCTCACCGTCGGCCCGAACGCGGACGGTTCCGGTTCACGCACGGTGAAGGTCGTGCCGATCGCGAGCGAGGTCGCGCTGCGCAATCGCGACTGGGTCGAAGGCAACATCCGCAAAGTGACCGAGGCGACGGACGGCAAGGTCGCGTACGTCTACGTTCCGAACACCGCCGACGCGGGGTTCGTGTACTTCAAGCGCTACTTCTTTCCGCAGTCGAATCGCCAAGCGATCATCGTCGACGAGCGCCACAACGGCGGCGGTTCGGTCGCGGACTACTACATCGACATCCTGCGGCGGCCGTACGTCAGCCACTGGGCGACGCGCTACGGCGCGAGCTTCGTCACGCCGCAAGCCGCGATCTTCGGACCGAAGGTGATGCTGATCGACGAGACCGCGGGATCCGGTGGCGATCTCTTGCCGTGGATGTTCCGCAAGTTCGAGCTCGGGAAATTGATCGGCCGTCCGACGTGGGGCGGACTCGTCGGCATCCTCGGATTCCCCGAGCTGATGGACGGCGGCAACGTCACCGCGCCGAACCTCGGCATCTGGACCGAGGAAGACGGCTTCACGGTCGAGAATGTCGGCGTGCCGCCCGACATCGAGGTCGAGCAATGGCCCGCGCTCGTGCAAGACGGTCACGATCCGCAGCTCGAGCGCGCGATCGAGGAAGTGATGGCGGACTTGAAGAAGTCGCCGCCGCACGAAGCGAAGCAGCCGCCGTTCCCGGTGCGCGTGCGGAAGTAACGCGAGGCTGAGCGCCGAGCGCCGTGCGCGGATTCACGGATAGCTCGGCGGTACGCGCAATGGTTCGCCGCGCCGAAACTGCTCGATCAGCGTATCGAGCTGAAGCGCGTCGTCGGCCGAGAGCGTGCGGCGCACGTCACCCAGGATCGCGAGCGCTTCTTCGAACCGACCGACTTCGGCGAGCGCCGCGGTGAGAGACTGCACGACGAGCGGCTCGCGCGGGCCGAAGTCGATTGCCGCTCGCTGCGCGAGTTCGAGCGCATGCTGGCCGTTGCGCACTGTTCCGTCTGGATGCGTCGCCAGGCTCCACGCGAGCTCCGTCGAGGTCCGCAGGGCCGTCGGATCCGCCCTCAGCGCGAGCTCGTATTCGGCGATACCCGCAACCGAAGCACCCGACGCCGTGAGTGCTCGACCGTAGAGCAAGTGCGATTGGTAATCGTCCGGCGCTACGTCGACGAGACGCTGCAGAGTCGCGAGCGCCTCGTCCGCGTGTCCCGTCCGCCAGAGCAGGTTCGCACTGGCGACGAGCGATGCGCGGTGTGTCGGCGTCGCGCGCAGTGCGTTGTCGTAGGAGTCGAGCGCCTCCTCATTGCGATTGGACTCTGCACAGACATCACCGAGCGCGCACCACGCGTCGGAATACCCGGGGAGTCGCTGCACCGCCCGTCGGAAGTGTGTCTCGGCGTCGGACAGCGATCCGCCCGAGAGTTTCCCCTCCTTATGAAGCAGGCCCAGGTGCAGGTGCCCGATAGGGGAGTCCGGATACTGCGCGAGCTGATGTCGCCAGAGCGAGGCGCTGTCTTGCCAGATGCTCTGCATCTCGACGGAGCGCCAACCAAGGCCCGCGCATGCAACGAGCAACACGGCCCATTCCATGACCGGAGTCGTTCGTCGAGCGAGTAGGAAGCCCAGACACGCGACGACCGCGATCGTGATCGCTGCGCCGGGTTGATAGCTGTAGCGATCGGCCGCCATCTGCCCGCCCACTTGCACCAATCCACCGACCGGAAGAACGAGCACGAAGTACGCCGCGCCGATCGTCCACACGTTTCCGACGCGGCGCCGCTTGCTCCACGCCGCCCATACGAACGCGGCGAGCAGGACGACGGAGACGATCGCCGGCCACGTCAACGCCGAGCGGTCCGTCGGCGGGTCGTACATCGGCGCCAGTCCCGACGGCCAAAGCGTCTTCCAGACGTAGAAGCCGAGCGCGTTGCCGTGGATGCGCAAGCGGTCGCCAAGTCCGTGCGCGTCGTAGGAGACGATCGCTCGCGTCTCGCTCTGACCGAGGATGGCCACGGCAGCGAACACAAACGCGACCGCGATCACGGCCGCGTGACGTTGCGCGCTGCGGCCCATCGCGCGCAGGACTTGCGGCCACTCCACCTCGCTCGAGCGGTAGAGGTCGAGCAGGATCAGGAGCGGCGCGAGGACGACGGCGGTGCCCTTGGCGAGCATCGCGCACAGCGCGAGAACCGCGACGGACACGCGACTACCACCGCGGATCGCGTGAAGGAGCGTCCAGAACGAGAGCGCACCGCACAGGACTTCACGGCGTTCCGTCACCCACGACACCGCTTCGACGCGCAGCGGATGCAGCAACCACACGAGGCCGACGCACACACCGAAGAAAAGCGATCGGCGCGAGATGGCACCGCTCGAACGCTCGGCATGCAGTCGCACGGCGAGTGCGCACAAGATCCCCGCGGCTGCGGCGTGGATCCCCACGTTCGTGAGGTGGTAGCCCCACGCCGACATGCCCCAGAGCACGTAGTCCAGTCCGAGCGTGACCCAGCTCAGCGGCTGATAGGGCCCCTCGTGGAACGTCGTGAACATCCACCGCAGCTCGCGCAGACCGAGCCCGCGGTAGTGAAGGTTCTCGACGAAGTTCGACTCGTCGTCCCAATTGACGAATGGGTGCGCGATCGACGGCAAGTAGACCGCGAAAGTCAGGACCGCGGTCGCAACCGCGGTCCATACGAGCGCACGTCGCGAGACTACGGCCAACCGACGTCGAGCCCGTTCGACAGATTGGCCGTCGCGGCGGTGCAGAAGTTCGGCGCGGCGTTGCGGTAGTAGAGCTGGTAGTACGCGTGTTGCGCCGGCGATTGCGCGGTGGCCGTCGACACGGGCACAGTCTGCACCGTGTTCGGATACGTCCACGATCCGAGCGGAGCGCCGTACGTCCCGGCGTAGTGACCGCCGAATCGAACGATTGCGCCCGAGACGCACGAGATCCCGTCGCCCAGCGCGACACCGTTCGGATTGCTCGCGTTCCCTTTAAAGAGGAAACCGAAGGCCGCGTAGTTCGAGCTCACCGCGACGTTGAATGCCAGCGTGTCGGGGGCGAGCGATCCGCTCGCCGTAAGCAATGCCCCGGCTGCGTTGAACGAGTTCGCGCAGCCGTGGCCCGGCGCGCCGCTTGGATTGGGCACGGTGTTCGGCGCCACGCACGGGCACGGAGTCGTCAGCGTCCCGTCGCCGAAGCAGAAGCTGGAGACATCGTCGATCTTGCGCAGCTGCATGCCGTTGCACACCGCTCCGACACCGGAGTCCGCGCCGGCTGCGAGACCGGAGTGCGGTCCCATGAAACCGCTCGCCG
>JANLUN010000349.1:0-1352 GCA_031363505.1 Planctomycetota bacterium
GTTCGCTCCAACTCGAGCTCCTGTGGACGATCATTCCGTTCGCCGTGATGCTCACCGCGTTCATCGGAGGAGCCTCGCTCTACGTACGCATGAATGCGCCGCCCGGTGAGGCCGTCGACATGTACGTCGTCGGCAAGCAATGGATGTGGAAGGCGCAGCACGCGCGCGGCGAGCGCGAGATCAACGACCTGCACGTCCCGGTCGGACAGACCGTGCGCCTCACGATGACGTCGGAGGACGTCATCCACAGCTTCTACATCCCGGCGTTTCGCGTGAAACGCGACGTCGTGCCGGGCCGCTACAGCCAGCTGTGGTTCGAAGCGACCAAGCCCGGCGTCTATCACATCTTCTGCGCGGAGTACTGCGGCACGAAGCACTCGGCGATGATCGGGAAGATCTACGTGCAGACGCCGGAGGAGTACCAGCAATGGCTGAGTGGCGTTCCAGCAGGCGAGCCGCCCGAAGTCGCGGGTCAGCGGCTCTTCGAATCGCTGCGTTGCAACACGTGCCACGCGGACACGTCAGGCGCGGCCGGCGCGCGTGGGCCGTCGCTCGTCGGTCTTTTTGGCAAGCGCGTTCCGCTGCGCGACGGCGGGCTTCAAGTCGTGGACGAGGACTACATCCGCGAATCGATCGTGAAGCCGATGGCGAAGATCACCGCCGGGTTCGACCCGATCATGCCGACGTACCAAGGGCAAGTCGGTGAGGAGCAGATCCTGCAGCTCATTGCCTACATCAAGACGTTGAGGGCGCCATGAGCTCGACCACACCGGCCCACCCCGCGCACCCCGCGCAATCGGAGAACTATCTCAACGTCGAGTACGGCTGGAAGTCGTGGCTACTCACGGTCGACCACAAGCGCATCGCGATCCTGTACCTGATCTCGATCACCGCGTTCTTCTTCGTCGGCGGCGTGCTCGCGGTGTTGATGCGACTGGAGCTGCTCACGCCGCAGGGCGATCTCGTCCAGTCAGAGACATACAACAAGCTCTTCACCATGCACGGGCTGGTGATGATCTTCTTCTTTCTGATCCCGTCGATCCCGGCCGTGCTCGGCAACTTCCTCGTGCCGATGATGATCGGCGCGAAGGACCTGGCGTTTCCCAAGCTCAACCTCGCGTCCTGGTACATCTACATCGCCGGCGGACTCTTCACGACGTACGCGATGGTCGCGGGCGGCGTCGACACGGGCTGGACGTTCTACACGCCGTACAGCTCGACGTACGCGAACACTCACGTGATCGCGACGGCGCTCGGCGCGTTCATCACGGGCTTTTCGTCGATCCTGACCGGCCTCAACTTCATCGTCACGATCCACAAGATGCGCGCGCCGGGCCTCACGTGGTTCCGGC
>JANLUN010000580.1:0-11228 GCA_031363505.1 Planctomycetota bacterium
TGCGCTCGGCGCTCAAGCGCGCGAGGCGCTGCACGCTCGCGCGCTGACGCGGCTCGAGGAGCGGCTCCAACGCAAGCTGAAGCGTGCGCGCACGCTGGTCACCGGCCTCGAACACAAGCTCACGGCGAGCACGGAATTCGAACGCGTGCGGCGCGACGGCGAGCTGCTGAAAGGGAACCTCCACGTCGCACGCCGCGGTCTCGCGTCGATCGAGGTCCCCGACTTGTTCGAGGAGGGCGCGCCGCTGCGTACGATCGAACTCGAGCCGCGCGCCACGCCGCAGGAGAACCTGACGCGCTTGTTCGACCGCGCGAAGAAGCTCGAGCGTGCGCGGAGCGTCGTCGAGAGCGAGCTCGCGATCGCGCGATCGCGGATCGACTTGCTGACGGAGTACTTGTCGCGCGCTCGCGCGCTGGCATCGGACCCGGCTGCGCTCGACGACGAGGCGGTCGCGGCTGGCCTCCTCGATCCGCTCCAGGAAGCAGACGCGCGCAAACGCAAGGATCCCACACCGCGCCTGCCGTACCGCGTGTTCCATTCACAGCGCGGCACCGAGATCCGCGTCGGTCGCAGCGCGCGCGACAACGACGACCTGACGTTCCGCGCCGCGCGCGGCAACGATGTGTGGCTCCACACGGCGGACGCGCCCGGCAGCCACGTCGTATTGAAAGTCGGTCGTGAGGAACCCGACGCGGAGGACGTGCTCGACGCCGCGCACCTCGCCGTCCACTTCTCGCCGCTGCGCGGCGGTGGCGGAGCCGGCGTCCACGTGGCACGCGTCAAGGACATCAAAAAGCCGCGCGGTGCGAAGCCCGGCCTCGTCAGCGTCGCGGGCGGACGAGTCCTGCGCGTCCGGATCGAGAAGGCGCGGCTCGAAAAGCTCCTCGGCACGCAGCGTCATGTCAGCGAGACGGGCGAGTGATCGCTCGCGCGAACTTCGGTAACCGCAGCGGGAGCAGCGGTATCGTGTCGCACTCCCCGCGGCGGCCAGGACGCTCTGATTCGATGTGCGATATCCTCTCTGCCCACCTCACCCCAGGATGGATCCGGTGAACTCCCATTCCACAAGCTTGCGCCGTGTGACCGTGGCGATCGCGGCATCGCTCATGCTGCTCGTCGCGTGTACTTCCACCGATCAGCCGACCGCCGAGCAGCTGCAGAAGATGCTCGAGATCCACACCGAGTCGGCGCAGCAGTACCTCGCGATGGGCGAGCTCGAGCGTGCGCAGGACCAAGCGCAAAAGGGCCTCGAGATCGACCCCGAGAACCTCAAGCTGCGCCTGATCACCGGTTGGGCGCTGCAGCGCCGCGGTCGTACGAACGACATCCTGCAAGCGGAGAACGTGTTCCGCCAGTTGCTCGGCACGGGTGATTACCGTGCGAATCTCGGTCTAGGTGAGGCGCTCGAACGCAAGGGCATGGTCTGCTCGGAAGCGGCGGACGCGATCCGCTCGGGAGACCGCGTCAGCGAAGCCGCCGATCCGTCCGTGCGCATCGCAGAGCTCGAACAAGACGCGAAAAACGCCTGGAGCGAATCACACACGGAGCTCAAGCGCGCACTCGAACGACATCCCGGCGATATCGACGCCATCGGCGGCCTGATCCGCGTGAGCGCTCTCCTCGGCAACGATCGCGAGAGCCTCGATTGGTGCGCGCGGCATCTCGAGGCGACGACGGCCGACCTGAACTTCTGGCAGCAGCGGATCCTGCGCCCGGACATCTCCGCCGAAGAAGAGTCCTATTTCCGCAGCTTGATCAAGCGCCTCACTCACCGACAGGTCGCGACGCACCTTCACGCGGCGACGTTGCTCGTCAAGAGCGGCGACAAGGCGGAAGCGATCGGACACCTCGACGTCGTCGCGGAGCTCGATCCCGAGCGCAGCGAGGTGTTCAGCCGCCGCGCCGAGCTCGCGCTGGAGCTCGGTCGCTACGACCAGGCGATCGTCGACATCGACACGTTCCTCCGCCTCTGCAAGAAGGACTTCGAACATCCCGACGTGAAACGCGCGTGGCGCCTGCGCGGCGAGGCCGAAGCCAAGAAACGCGCCCTCCTGCCGACTCAGTAGCGCGGGAGCTCGCACGCGACCGAATCGCCAGGAGGGCGTGACGTTCGTGAGGGACCGCGTCAGGAGGGGCGCGGCCACTCACGTCCGAGTTCAATCCTGCGCCGACGGTTTCCAGGTCAACGTACGCCGCTGACCTTTCTTGTCGATCATTCCGACCGCGAGCTCGCCGTCCGCAGCGCGCTTCTTCAGCACGCGGGTCACGTCGCTGGCG
Organism: Planctomycetota bacterium; assembly: GCA_031363505.1. Taxonomy (GTDB): domain Bacteria; phylum Planctomycetota; class UBA1135; order UBA1135; genus JANLUN01. The sequence continues at coordinate 2,278 of JANLUN010000580.1, forward strand.
TCGTACACGGGCGCTCCGTTGAGCTCGATCACGATGTCACCGTGCTGAATCCCGAGGATCTCGGCGATCGTGCCGGGCTCGGTGCGCTCGACCTGCAAGCCGAGCTCGGGTTCCAGATCTAACTCCTTCAACTTTTCGGGGTCCGGCTTGGTGTACGTGATGCCGAGGATGTTCGTCGGAGGCTGTGCTCTGAACGCACGACGCGATCCGTCACGCGAACGGGGCGCTGGAGCTTGGAAGAGCCCACTGCGCGGTGCGCTCCAGCTCCAAGCGTGTCCGCTCCCGCCGCCGATCCTGTCGCGCAGTTCAGGATGCGTTTGGAGAAGCTCTTCGACGCTGTCCGCCTTGTAGGTGTTCGTCTTCTGATCGCCGTCGACGTCCTCGGTCACCTCGCACGTGACGCCATCCGGGCCGACCTGCAAGCTGAAAGACTGCGCTTGCGACGAGCCGCCCGGCTGACCCGGCGGCACGTTCCATTGCTGCATCGGCGTCTGTTCGAGCAGTTGCTCGAGATCGCGCTGCATGTTGTCGAACATCGGGTCGATGCTGTCGAAGCGCTGACGCAGTTGATCGAACCGCGAATGCAGGTCGTTCCAGTGCGGCGCGCTGGAGAACTCGTCGATTGCAGGAGGCGCGGTCAGCGAACGCAGCGCGAGACGCGCGGTCCATGCGAGATCCGGTTGGCTCGGATCGTTCGCCCACGACTCGAGCGTTCGACGCGCCGCGTCCTTTTGACGCGCGAGTTCGAGCACGCGCTCGTACGCTTGCTCGCGCCCGTCGAGATCGCTCTGCGTGAGCTTCTTGCGCCAACCCTCGCGATCGAACGCCTCGTCCGCGTTCGCGTCCGGTTGCACTCGAACGAGCTTCCGTCCCGGCTGCACTCCCGACCCGTCGTTCGTCGCGGGCCCAAAAAGGAGCGGCACACTCGCCATCAAGATCCAAGTCGAATTCATGGTCATCACCTCGATACGTTTATCTGGACAACCATCCGCGACGCGCGCCCCGGCGCGACTCTTCGCCTGCGCTACGCGCGTCAGCGGAGGCCCGGACCTACGCGCTGGAGACTTACCGGTGAGCCCACGTTCGAGCTCCACGGCGACATGGGCGCAGGTTGGAGGCCGTACACATCGGCCGACTCGCTCCAGCGCGGTTCGCCAGGCTGCACGCGACGGAGTCCGTGCAACTCCTTCACGGGCGTGACGACGAGCGCGGGCGATGTCGGTGCCGCCGGATCGACGAAGAGCGGCTCGTGAACCGACGGATCTTGCGCCACCATCTCGGGGACGAGCTGCGCGGAGCTCGATTCGGACACGGAGCGCTGAATCCACAGCCCCGCAAGCAATGCCGCCGCCGCGGCCGCGCCGATCGAGAGCCACCGCCAACGCGGATCGATGCGTCGCACCGGCGGCGAACTCGGCCGGGAGACGGATCCGCGCGTACGATTCGCGCTCACCGGGCCCACGCCCGGACGGAGTGCGCCCTGCTCGATCAGCGCGCCTCGAAGCGCCGGCCACAGGTCCACACCACCGGCGCGCTCGCGCGCGAATCCGCCGAGGAGCGCCTCGCGCGCAGAGTTCGCGCGAACGGCATGCGCGCGGCAATCGGCGCACGTCGCAAGGTGCCGATCGAGAGCGGCCTCTCGATCCGGGTGCAGATCGCCGCCGCTGTACAGCGGCAGAGCGCTTCGAACTTCGGTGCAATCCAAAACTCGCGGGCTCATTACCAGGCTTCCTTTTCGTCGTCCTTTTCGTGTTCGTTTTCGTCGCGCAGGTCTACGGGCGCATCGTCATCGTCGTTAGCCGGCGCCTCGCTCTTCCAGCTCGCGTCTCCACCCGCGGCCTTGAAGCGTGCACGCCGTTCCCATTCGTCTTGAAAGAGCTTTCGTCCGCGGTGCAGGCGCCAGCGAACCGTGACGTGCGTCGCGCCGACGATCTCGGCGATCTCCTTGCACGGCAGGCCTTCCATCTCCCGCAGCACGAGCACCGATTGGAAGTGCGGCGCGAGCGCCGACAGGCACTCGCGCACCTCGCGCGCGAGATCCTCGCGCTCCAATCGCTGCGAGGGTCCATCGGTGCGGCTGTCGGGCAGATCGAACTCGCCCTCGTCCTCGTCGGCGCGCGCGGTGCTCTGCGCGGGGCGGCGCCGGCGCAGATGGTCGATCGCGAGGTTCGTGACGATCCGGTACAGCCACGTCGTGAACGCGTGTTCGAAATCGAAGCGCGCCAGGTTCTTGAACACGCGCAAGAAGCCTTCTTGTGCCAGCTCCTGGGCGTCGTCGTCACTGGCGACGAGATTGCGCGCCACCCGCCACGCACGCTGCTCGTGGCGCTTGACCAGATCGCGGAAGGCATCCTCGTCGCCTGTCTGGGCGCGGCGGATCAGCGCGTGGTCTTCGGCGCGCTGCGCCAGAAGGGCCGGGTCGTCGTCGGCCTCGTCCAGGATCTCGGCCAGCTCCTCGAGCTCGACCGTCTCGGGGGTCTCTTCCCCCGGAGCGGCGCTCGGAGGGGACTCGCCGTCTTGCCGTGTGTGTTCCATCGCGTGAGCGGAACGCCCGGCCCGCCGCACTCGCGGCCACTGAGTGTACCGCTCCCCAGGGTAGCCCGTGGACAGGCGGGAGAACGTGCGCGTGCGGTTTAGACGTGCGTGACTCAAGGCAGTGATCGGGTCCGAAGACTCGCGGAGTACGCGGCGTCTCGCCCGACGTTGGATCGGCCTTGAGAGGAACTCAGTCGAGGTGCGGGAACCGCCCCGGAATCTCGCCGGCGTAACGGAACTTGCGGCGGCGCCGCGCGAGGAGCTCGTCCGTCGGGATGGCGGAGAGCGCGGCGAGCTCGTCGAGAATCGTTTTCCTCACCTGCGCCATCGCGACGGTGGGCGCCCGGTGGGCTCCGCCCTGAGGCTCGGCGACGACCCCGTCGATCAGCTTGAGCTTGATGAGGTCCGGAGCCGTCAGCTTCAGCGCTTCGGCGGCATCGGGCGTGCGCTCACCGTTCTTCCACAGGATCGCCGCGCAGCCTTCGGGACTGATCACCGAGTAATACGCGTACTCCATCATCCACACGCGGTCTCCGACGCCGATGCCCAGCGCGCCGCCCGATCCGCCCTCCCCGATCACGATGACGAGGATCGGAACGCGCAGCGAGAGCATCGCGAGGATGTTCTCGGCGATCGCCGTGGCCTGCCCGCGCTCTTCCGCGCCGATCCCCGGGTATGCGCCCGGGGTATTGATCAGCGTGACGATCGGGAGGTGAAGCTTTTCGGCGAGCTTCATCTTGCGCAGGGCCTTGCGGTAGCCCTCGGGATGCGCGCAGCCGAAGTTGTACGCCACGCGCTCTTTCGTCGTGCGGCCCTTGCGGTGCGCGATCAGGACGAAGCGGCGATCCTCGATGCGCGCGAGTCCGGTGACGATGGCGCGGTCTTCTCCGAACACCTTGTCACCCGAGAGCTCGATGAAGTCGTCGAGGATCTTCTCGATGTAGTCGCTCGCCGCGGGGCGCTCGACGTGGCGGGCGACGTTCACGCGCTCCCACGCAGAGAGGTCGGCGTACGTCGTGCGGATGGACTCGGACAGCTTTTGGCGCAGGGCCTCCAGCTCCTCGGAGAGATCGAGGTTCGTGCGGAGCGCGAGCGCCTCGAGCTCGGCGAGCTGCGCCTCGATCTCCTTGATCGGCCGCTCGAACGCCATGCCGGCGGCGGTCGTGTCGTTTCGATTGCGCGAGGAGTCGGCCAAACCTGGAGCGCGGGCGGCGGCGACGCGCGCACGAGCGGGCAGCATGGTCTCGGAGCGCGAGCCGGATGGCAACCTCTTGACGAGCTCGATCGAACGAGATCCCCGCGGCGCGAGTCTGTGGCCGAGGGAACCACGCGGCTAGAATCCGCCGCTCCCCGAACCCTCCGCACCCACAGATTTAATACGCAACCGTGCCCATGGCAGCTCCCTCCCTCTCGCGACAGGCTTCGCAGACCACCTTGCTTCCGGATGCTTGGCGCGTCGAAGTCTTTCGTCAGGAATCCGTCGACGATCCCGAGGGCGAGCACCTGAAGCGCGCCGCAATGGAGCTCGGTCTCGCCGGTCTCGCGCGCGCACGCTACGGGCGCGGCTTTCTGCTCCCGCCCAGTCTCTCGAAGAGCGATGTCGAGAAGGCCGCCCGTGAGCTCTTGTCCGATGCCGTGCTCGACGACGTGCGGATCACACCGCCGAAGTCGTCTCCCACGGCGCGCACACCGCGCGCGCAGCGCATCGTCGTCGCGCGCAAGCCCGGTGTCATGGATCCTGTCGCGCTCACGGTGCAGCGCGCGCTCTGGCGCAGTGGATTGATCCCCGCAGCGCGCGAGGACGCGTTCCTCGTCACGACGTTTCGCGTGTTCGAGCTCACGCACGGCGGCGCCACGAAGTTCGAGCGCGCGACGCTCGTTCAAATCGGTGAGAAGATCCTCGCCAATCCCACGATCGAGGACGTCCACGTCGAGAGCGAAGCGCTGAGTTTCGTGCGTCCTCCGCCGTCACCGCGCCACGGAGTCGTGCGCGTTCCGCTGGCGAACGTGAGCGACGAACGGTTGCTCGAGATCAGCCGCCAAGGCGTCTTGAGCTTGTCGCTCGCCGAGATGAAAGCGATCCAAACGCACTACCGCGGGATCGGGCGCGATCCGACCGCGTGCGAGCTCGAGACGCTGGCACAGACGTGGAGCGAGCACTGCAAGCACAAGACGTTCACCGGCATCGTCGAGATGGACGGCGAACGCATCGACAACCTGCTCAAGCACACGATCAAGGCCGCGACGTTCGAGCTCGCGCGCCCGTGGTGCGTCAGCGTGTTCCACGACAACGCCGGCGTGATCGCGTTCGACCAAGGGTTCGACGTGTGCTTCAAAGTGGAGACGCACAATCACCCGAGCGCGATCGATCCGTACGGCGGTGCCGGCACGGGCATCGGCGGAGTCATCCGCGACGTACTCGGCGTCGGGCTCGGCGCGCGCCCGATCGCGAACACCGACGCCTTCTTCGTCGGCCCGACCGATTTGCCGCGCGAGGAGCTGCCGAAGGGCACGCTCCACCCGCGCCGCATCTTGCGCGGCGTCGTCGCGGGCGTGCGCGATTACGGTAATCGCATGGGGATCCCCACCGTGTCCGGCGGGGTGTGGTTCCATCCCGCGTACGTCGCGAACCCGCTCGTCTACGCCGGCACCGTCGGCATCCTGCCGCATTGGGCGGCGACGAAGTCCGTGGAGCCCGGCGACCAGATCGTCGTCGTCGGAGGCCGAACGGGTCGCGACGGCATCCACGGCGCGACGTTCTCGTCGATCGAGCTGTCCGACGAGTCCGACGTCGTGTCCAGCGCCGCCGTGCAGATCGGCGATGCGATCACCGAGAAGCGCGTGCAGGACGCGCTCCTCCAAGCGCGCGACGCACGGCTCTACCGCGCGATCACGGACTGCGGTGCGGGTGGGTTGTCGTCCGCGGTCGGCGAGATGGCCGAGAAGACGGGCGCGCGCGTCCACTTGGAACGCGTGCCGCTGAAGTACCCGGGGCTCTCCCCCGAGGAGATCTGGATCAGCGAAGCGCAGGAACGGATGGTCCTCGCCGTCCCGCCCGAGTCGCTCGCGCGCCTGCTCGCAACCTTCGCCGCCGAGGATGTCGAAGCCACCGTCATCGGCGAGTTCACGAACACGCGCCGGCTCGAGCTCTTCGCCTCCGGCGAGCTCTTCTGCGACCTCGATCTCTCCTTCCTGCACGAAGGCACGCCGCGCACGGTGCGCCGTGCGACGTGGACCGCGCCCGTTCACAGCGACCCGGGTTGTCCGGCCGTCGCGGACCACCGCAAGGTCGTGCTCGCTCTGCTGTCCGCGCCCGACATCGCGAGCAAGGAGTGGATCGTGCGGCAGTACGACCACGAGGTGCAGGGTCGCGCGGTCCTGAAACCGCTCGTCGGCGTCCGCCGCGACTCCCCCGGCGATGCCGCGGTGATCAAGCCGCTCGACGACTCCGACAAGGGATTGGCGATCGCGTGCGGCGCGAACCCTCGGTTCGGCCTGCTCCATCCGGGTGCGATGGCGGAGGCGGTCATCGACGAGGCGCTGCGCAACGTCGTGGCGGTCGGCGGCGACCTCGACCACACGGCGATCCTCGACAACTTCTCGTGGGGCAACTGCGACAAGCCCGAGCAGATGGGAGCGCTGGTCCTCGCGGCGCGCGGCTGCCAGCGTGCGGCCGTCGCTTTCGGCACGCCCTTCATCTCGGGGAAAGACAGCCTGAACAACGAGTACCGCGTCGGCGATCGCACGCTCTCGATCCCGCCGACGCTGCTCATCTCGGCGCTGTCGATCGTGCCCGACGTCCGCCGCGCGGTCAGCATGGACTTCAAGCGCCCGGGTTCGCGCCTCTACCTCGTCGGCCACACGAAGGCCGAGCTCGGGGGCTCGCATTTCTTGGAGCAACTCGGCGCGACCGGAGGCCATGTTCCGCGCCCGGACCTCGGCCTCGCACCGCGATCGATGCGCGCGCTGTCGAAGGCGATCCGCGGCGGCGCCGTCTCCAGCTGTCACGACCTCTCGGAAGGCGGACTCGCGGTCGCCGCGGCGGAGATGTGTTTCGCGGGCGAGCTCGGAGCGTCGATCGACCTTGCAGCGGTGCCGGCCGCGAAGTTCGATCGCTCGTACGATCCGGACAGCACACGCTTGTATTCGGAATCGTGTTCGCGTTTCTTGGTGGAGGTCGCTGAGGGGCGAGCACAAGAGTTCGAACGCGAACTCGCGGGTCATCCCTACGCGACCATCGGAAGGGTGACCTCGGAGAGACGACTCGTGGTCCGCGGGACCGGCGGGGACACCCTTCTCGACGTCGATGTCGAAGAGCTGCGCAGCGCTTTCCTCGGAGGTTTCCAAGGATGACGGCGCGGCTCGACGCAGGGTCAGGCCGCATGTCGAATCGCTTCTCGAACACACGCACCCGCGCCCCCCGAGCATTGGTGCTCCGTACCGCGGGCATCAACTGCGACGGCGAAACCGTGCGTGCGCTCGAGCTCTCCGGAGCGGCGGTCGACCTCCTGCACCTGAAGCTCATCTTGGCCGAGCCCGCGCGGCTCGGTGATTACTCGCTGCTCGTGATTCCAGGCGGGTTCAGCTACGGCGACGACGTGGCCGCGGGCCGCGTCTTCGGTCTGGAGCTGCGCCACGGCCTCAAACGCGAGCTCGCGACGTTCGTCGAGCGCGGCGGCTTCGTGCTCGGCGTCTGCAACGGTTTCCAGGTGCTCGTCGAATCCGGTCTCTTCGAGCCCGGGCCCGCGGCACGCAGCATCGCGCTGACCGACAACGCCTCGAATCACTTCGAGTGTCGCTGGGTGAACCTCGTGTCTCAGGATTGCGCGTGTCCGTGGATCGAGCCCGGTGAACCGTGGCCCGCCCCGATCGCGCACGGCGAAGGCCGTTTCGTCGTCCGCGACGAAGCGACGCTCGCTCGCTTGATCGCGAATCGACAGATCGCGCTGCGCTACGTCCGCGCCGACGGAAACAGCGCCGATCGCTATCCCGACAATCCCAACGGCTCGGTGCACGCGATTGCAGGTCTCTGCGATCCGACCGGCCGCGTGCTCGGGCTCATGCCGCACCCCGAGCGCAACGTGACTCCTTGGCACCATCCCGACTGGACGCGCCTGCCTGTCCGCACGGAAGGCGAAGGGCTGGCTTTCTACCGACGCTTGGTGGAAGCCGCTTCGGGCGCGCCGGTCTAGTCGAACCTCGAACCCAACATCGCGAACATGTCGAAGACTCTGCTTTCACTAGTCCTCATCGCTCCGATCCTCACCGGCTTCACGGGTTGCGCCGCAGCCGCACTCGGCGTCGGCGCCGGCGTGCTGATCAGCCAGGAGATGATGGACAACAACATCTACGTCGGTCAGCTCAACTCCGACGTGAACAAGGTGTGGAGCTCCGCGAAGACGACGCTGTCGCACGCGAGCCTCAAGCCGATCGACGTCGACAACGAAGTGCGCACCGCGACGGCCGAAGTCGACGGCGCGAAGGTGACGATCAACGTCGAGACGTACGATCTCAATCGCAGCTTGCTCAAAGTGACCGCGAAGAAGTACGGCGTGAACAACGGCGAGATCGCCGAGATGATGTTCAACAAGATCGTCGGGGACCTCGAACACCCGTAGTCGCTCCGCCGTCGCCGCGCGCGACGCCGAGGACAATCCGCAGTCGCCGCGCGCGGCGCTGCCCATAGCCGCTTCTCGCCGCGTGCGAAGGAGCTGACGCTTCACCGTCGCCGCGTGCGTCGGTGAGGAAACAAAAGCGTCGCCACCAGCGACATCGATCGTGCTCGGCTGTGGCTGCGCGCGATGGTGGAAGAGAGTTCGTATCGTCGCGGCGAGCGGAGAAACTGGCTCACCGACTCGTTCCGGACTTGCTGCGCCGCGGCGAACTCAGGGCGAAACGGCGCGCGTGCTCGCCAGTTTGACCGCACGCTTCTTCGAGCAGGCCTTGCAGTAGCCGCGCAAGCGCAGATCGTGCGTCACGAGCTGAAAGCCCTTCTTGCGGCACACCTCGAGCTGCAAGTCCTCGATACGCTCGTCGTGGAACTCGTCGATGCGTCCACAGTCGAGGCACATCAAGTGGTCGTGGTGCGCGTGACCGACGACGTGCTCGTAGTAGAGCTCGCCCTTCCCCGTGTCGAGCGCGCCGATGAACTGCCCTTGCAGCAGCAATCCGAGCGTGCGGTACACCGTCGCGCGCGAGACGCGCACACCGGGTTCGCTGGTCAGCCACTCGTACAGCATCTCTGCGCTGAAGTGATCGTGCGTGCTGAACGCGCGGTCGAAGATGCGCCGGCGTTGCGACGTCAGCTTCAGAGCGTGCGAGCGCAGGAAGCGCTCGAACCGTTTCACGATCGCGTCTTGGTTCACGGCGTCATCAGCGAAGGAGCCAACCGCGCGCGGATTCTAGCTCGCGCGACG
>JANLUN010000594.1:0-1952 GCA_031363505.1 Planctomycetota bacterium
CGCCCCCATGCGCGACCGATCTCGGTCAATCGTTTCGCGGCGGCCCTCGTTTTCTCGAAGCCCGCGGCGCGTCGCCAGAGGAATTCCTCGGCATCCGCCGCGCAACGCAGCCCGACGTCGGAGGAGCGCGTCGCCGGATGCAGCGTTTGCTGATGGAACGCCCAGCGCTGGATCTGTCGGCGCATCACAGGATCGAATTCCTCGACGAGCTCGATCGAGCGCCGCGGTTGCGACAAGAACGATCCGCCCATCGCCCAGTCATCCGTGCTCGCTCCATCGACTGCGGCGCGGATCGGTTCGTCCACCCACTCCCACACGTTCCCGAGCAGATCGCAGATCGATTGCGGGCTCTTGCTCTGCTCGAACGTCCCCGTCGCCACCGGTCGGCCCAAGTTGAGATCGAGTGTGTTCGCGGTCGAGCTCTGCGTGTTGTATCCCCACGGCCAAGGATGACGACGCGGCCCGCAGGCGGCGCGGATCCACTCACACGCCGTGAGAAGTCGCATGCCGCGCGACGACGCGAATCGTCGCGCTTCGTCGAGGTTCATGAAGCTCGCGGGCCAGTGGCTGGATTCCGGCGTCCAGGCGCGCATCGCGTCGACGAGGAGCGGATCCTTCGAATCCGACTGCGCGAGATACCAACGCCGCCACTCGCCGCGCCCCACTTCGAATCGGTCGATGAGCAGCGCACGCCGGTTGTCGCACACCGTGGGCGGACCCTCGAACGCGGAGAGCGCGACCTCATCGGGCGGCACGAACGCGAGGCGCTCGAGCTCGAAGAGCGCGGCCTCGTCGCGCGAGGCCGCCGAATCGCACGCAACGAGGAAGCACGTCGCGAACGCGACGATGGGACACGTCGCCCGAGCGACGACGACACCCGCCGCCGGAAAGACGGCGAGTATCGTCGTCAGAACGACGGAGACGCGTCGCAGGGCTCTGACTATCCCTTGTCGGCGACGAAGATCTCGACGCGACGATTCAAGCGCTTGTTGTCCGCGCTCGTGTTCGGTCGGATCGGATCGTGCTGACCAAAGCCCACGACCGCCACGTCGCGCGCGTCGATCTTGCCGGCCGAAGTGAGTTGAGCGGCGACCTCGACCGCGCGCATCGCTGCGAGCTGCAGATTGCCGTGCGGGAAACGCTCCTTCGTCGCGGGCTTCGCGACCGGGTCACTGTCGGTGTGGCCGCGCACCCACACGCGTCCGTGCGGCTTCGCTTGGATGTCGGCGGCGACGCTCATCAGTGCGTCGCGTCCCGCCGCATTGAGATCCGCCGACCCGGAGTCGAACAGGATCTTGTCCTGGACCATCACCACGTAGCCGCCCTCGACTTCGAAGCGCTCGATGTCCTTCAGCGGTCGGCCGAGGCCATCGATCTTTTGCTGGAGCTCCGAGAGCCGCGACTCGAGATCGCCGCCGAACCCGGCTTCCGACAGCGCCGTCACGTCGTTCATCGCGAGCGCGCGCTTCAAACGGTCGTTCTCGGCTTCGAGCGTCGTGACGTACTGCTCTTTCTCGTGCAGGCTCGTCTGGTGGTATTTCGCGGACGCGACGGCGTCGTCGTACTGGCGCTGGCTCACGCACGACGCGAGACCGCATAGGACGAGCACCGGAAGGCACGTCCAAATCGTGCGGACATGGAAAAAGGCATCTGCTTTCGCTTGTTTCATCGCGGCTTCTTCTGGGGATCTCAACATCCCCCTCCTGTGGATCCACCCGGGACGCCGCCGGCGGTCATCGCCTGCGCGCATCGTCCGGCCCCTCGTGCTCCCCCACTGCTCCGGCGCGACCGAGAGCGCTAGTGCTCGTGAGCCTAGACGTGTCGACCCCAATATCCAGGGGTGTTCGGCGCCGGATGAGCGAGAGAGGTGTCCAGAGTCTAGCGGCGTGAGAGAGCGAGTCCACGCCCTTCAACGACGATCGGCGGATCGAATCACGTCCGCCGCGGAGCTC
>JANLUN010000595.1:0-7431 GCA_031363505.1 Planctomycetota bacterium
CCGCCGCTCCTCGTCGGAGAGCGGGCGCGGCGTGAAATCGATCAGCTTCTTCCAGTTCGGGTTGCCGCTGAAGAGTTCGGCATCCCACCACACGGTGCCCGCGTCGAGCGCAGTGCGCTCGGTGTCGCTCATCTTCGGAAAGATGGGCGCGAGCATGCGCAGGACGTGCGGCGTGACGAGCGTGCGCCGAATCGCGGCTACGCCGAAGACGAATGCCAGGATCACGAACGGAATCGCGACGCACGCGAACGCGACGGACGATCCGGATCCCTTCCACGCCCACGCGCCGAGGAGCATCGCTCCCGGCACGATCCAAGCCCACAGGCCGCGGCCCATGTGCAGGAGAACGAGGGCGATCGCGAGTGCGGCGAGTACGACAAAGAGGGGGGTCATGATCTTGGCTCTTGGGGTCCGTCCTTATCGAACCGCCGACTCTGCGAACTAGAGGCGCGGCCTTCCTTACTACTGTGGTGTCTGGCGGCCTCGTTTTCGATTGCGGAGACCGGGGGCCGCCGGGGAAGCTCCGGCGCCGATCGCGCGCGTCCCGCGGCCCACACCCCCCCCATGAGCACATCGGTGAGCACATCGATCCTACTCCAGACGAGCAGCCTGCTCGTCCTGTCCAACGTCTTCATGACCTTCGCTTGGTATGCGCATCTGCGCAGCATGAACCACAAAGCGTGGTACATCGCGGCGCTCGCGAGCTGGTGCGTGGCGCTCTTCGAATACCTGCTGCAGGTGCCTGCGAATCGCATCGGTTACCAGGCGATGAGCTTGCCACAGCTCAAGATCCTGCAGGAAGTGATCACGCTCACGGTGTTCGTGCCGTTCGCGGTGTTCTACATGAAGCAGCCGCTCAAGCTCGATTACCTGTGGGCCGCGCTCTGCATGATGGGCGCGGTGTACTTCATCTTCCGCACGCCGGCTTGAGAGACGATCGCGCGTGCGACGCGCGCACCCGAATCGAGCGCGCCTTCCATGTAACCGGGAAAGCGCGTGCTCGTGTGCTCGCCGGCGAAGTGCAGCCGTTCCGCGCCGTCGCGCAATACAGGTCCGAGCGTCGTCACTTCGCCCGGTGCGGGGAACGAGTAGCCGCAGCCTGTCCACGCCTCACTCGGCCAATCCATGAAGCGCGTCACGATCGCCGCGCGTGTGTAACCGGGCAGCACGCGCTCGATCTCGTCGCCGTAGATCGCGCGTTGCGCGTCGCGGCTGCGCGCGCGGCAGGCTCTTGCGGCTGCGTCGCTCGAGAACGCGCACAACGACGCGCCGCGGCTCGGAGATTGTCCATCGGTGCCTTCCCATAGCATCGACAGGTCGCCGTCCGTCAGCGCATCCGGCGCGAAGCGGTGGTCGAGCCAGTAGCGACGGCCGACCGCGGTCAAGAACTTGACCGAGTCGCCGAGTTGCGGCCTGAGCCCCGCCGGAAGCGGCGGGGCGAATTGCACGCGTGGCCACACGCTCGGCGGGATCGCCAGCACGACGTCGTCCCCTTCGAAGACCGATCCATCGGCGCACTCCACGCGTGCGCCGTTCGATGGGTAATGAATCGCTGTGACCGCCTTGCCGAGCCGGATGCGCTCGACGCCCAGCTCGTTCGCGAGAGCCCGTGCGAGCGCCTGATTGCCGGCGCTGCAACGCTTGGTCTCGCTGTCCGTCCAATACGACTCGAGCCCGCCGCCTTTCACCATCGCGAGGTGGGCCAGATAGCTCTGCCGCTCTGGAGCCATGCCGTTGTCGGCCGTGAGCTGCACGCGTAGCGCAGTCTTGCAGTCGATGGACGCGTCGAGCGATTCGATCCACTGCGCGCACGTCTTCTGGTCGAGTGCTGCCGCCGCGGGATGCGTCCACGGTTCGTCGGCGTCGATGTACTGCGCGTCGCGATTCATGGTGGCGAGCGCGGCGTCCATCGCCTCGTAGAGATCGCGCACTTTCGTGCTCGAGAGCTCACGACCGTTCAGCACGATCGCGGGCTGCAGGCTCTCGTCCTCCGTCACTGGGTGGAACGCGAGTCCAAATTGCTTTGCGTAGGCGTTCCATAGCGGATGGTTGTCGCCGATGAGCTCCCCTCCGCCTTCGACCACGCAGCCTTCGACGAAGTCGTCGAACGTGAGCACGCGGCCGGCGAGGCGCGCGCGCGCCTCGAGCACCGTGACGTCGAAGCCGGCGCTCGCGAGCTCGTACGCGGCGGTGAGTCCCGCGAATCCGGCTCCGACGACGATCGTCCGCGGCGCACCCGATCGAGCGTTCGACTTCGGGCGCCCGCCCACGCACGCGGAGACGAGCAGGCTCGCGGACGCCGCCAGGCCGGCGCGCAGGATGTCTCGCCGCGAGGGGCCGCGATCCTCGCCGTAGCGGTGCGCGAGCCGCGCGTAAAGCGAGCGGGACATCGTCGGTGCACTCTAGCGCCGGTTCCGAACGCAACCAACCGCCGCCGACTCGATATCCTGCGCGAGCACTTTCGCCACCGCATGAACTTCCGAATCGCGGCTTTCTTCGCCCTCGCGTGCGCGCCGTTGGGCGCGCAGTCGCCCGAACCGATCCCGAGCACGGGCACGACCGCGCACTACACGCTGCGCGTCGAAGGCGATCGGCTCGATGCGACGGAGCTCGGCTCGATGCTCGAGCAGGCCTGGCCGCAGCTCCGCGACTTCTTCAAGTCGCAGCCGCCGCTCGCGCGCGATGAACGACTGAGCGTGCGCGTCCACGCGACCCACGATCGATGGCTCGACGCGCTGCTGACCGAGCACGCGACTCCGCCGTCGCACGCCCGCTTGGCGTGGTTCGCTCCGAACACGCGGACCGTCCACATCGAGAGACAAGCGAGCGACTACGTGACGCGCGCGCTCGCGATCTACGGAGCGTGCATCCAGTTCCACTTTCTTGCGAAGCCGAAGAACCGCGATCTCGATGCGTGGTACGTGCACGGGCTCGCGGAGTCGTTCGCGACGCACGCGTGGGACGGCGAGAAGCTGAAGCTGGGCATCTCGCCGCGCATCTGCGCGATCGACCATCCCGCACTTGCGGTCGAAGCGCTCGGCGGTGAGCGCTTCGGGCTCGATGCGTGGACCGCGGAGCGCCTCCAGAGCCCGTACGTGCGCTGGTGCGCCGTGCGATTCGCGCTGCAGGGTGCGAATGGCAAGTACAGGCCGCGCCTCGAGAAGCTCGCGCTCGGTCACACGGGTTCCAAGCTCTCAGGCGAGGACTTCATGCGCTCGCTCGGTCGCGAGAAAGACATCGCCGCCGAGTTCTACCAGTGGCTGACGAGCGCGCAGATGCCGTTCGAGGTCATCAGCGGCGACTTCGAGGACCTCACCGATGGAAGAATCATCGCGCGCCCGATCGGCGGGCCGCTCGCGATCGCGTGCGCGCGCGACCGCTTCGACGAGCTGGACGTGAAGTTCGATCCGCCGCGCGATCGCAGCGTCTCGATCGCGATCGTGCTGCGCGCCACGGGCACGGAGCAGTACACGCTGTTTCGCGTCGAACCGCCGTCGGCGCTGCTCGAGCACTACCATCGCGGCGAACGAATCCAGACCGAAGCGTTCTCAGTCAGCGCGCTCGGCAAGTCTCCGATCGCGATCGTGGCGCGCCGTGACGGCGACAAGGTCGCCGTTCAGATCGACGGTCAAGAGTTCGGACCGTTCGCGGTGGAATCGCCGCGTCTTGGGATCGCGGTCCTCGGCGGCTCGGCGATGTTTAGCGACCTCGAAGCGCGCTGACGCGGGGCGCAGATGCGGTTCCGCGCCGGCGTTAGACTTCCCGCCATGGACAAGGTGAACGTCGCCGAGAAGCTCGCGCTGTTCCGCGAGCACTGGTCGCCGCGGATCGTCGCGGAGCTCAACGGTCAACAGGTCAAGCTCGTCAAGCTCAAGGGCGAGTTCGTGTGGCACCACCACGACGAAGAAGACGAGCTCTTTCTGACCGTGAAGGGCCGCTTCCGCATGGAGTTCCGCGATCGCCACGAGTGGATCGAGGAGGGCGAGCTGATCGTTGTGCCGCGCGGCGTCGAGCATCGTCCCGTCGCGGACGAAGAGGCGTCGGTGATGCTGTTCGAGCCGGCGTCGACGCTCAACACCGGCAACGTGCGTTCGGAGCGGACCATCGAGCGGCCGGCGAGCCTGTGAGGGCACGGATGAAGTTCGCGCGGAGCGCTCTCTGCTGGCTCGTCGTGACCGTCGCGGTCACGGCGACGACGGGTTGTGATTCACAGCGTGCGACGCCGCCCGACGCCACCGAGTCCGCTGCTCCGGCCGATCGCGTGCGCGTTCGATTGCCCGACGGATCCGATTTCGAACTCGCCGCCCATCCCGTTCGAATCCTGCCCACGACGACTGCGGCGGCCGAGTTCTTGATGCCGCTCGTCGGAGCGGCGCGCATGGCCGCGCTGCCAGAGCAAGTCGACGACTACTCCAACGTCGATTTCAAACGCGACGGTCTTGGCGAGCTTCCGCGCTTCGCCCGCTACGTCGCCGAGCCGCTGATCGTGTTCCACCCCGATCTCGTCGTCACGCACGCATGGCAGTCGATGGACACGACGCAAGTGCTGCGCTCGCAGAAGATCCCCGTGCTCGTCCTCGCGTCCGCGACGAGCTACGCGGACATCCAGGACACGCTGCGCTTGCTCGGACGCGTGTGCGGTGTCGAGTCGCAGGCGGACACGGTGATCGCGGGCCTCGATCAGCGCATCGCGCGCTTGCAGGACGGCGCGAGCGCGCGCGAGGGACTGCGCGTGCTCGCCTACTCGAACGATGGCAGCGGAGGCTGGACGGCGGGAAGCAATACGACGGTGAACACCTTGTGCGCGCTCGTCGGTGTCCGCAATGCCTCCGCCGAAGCCGCGATCGACGGACACAGGAGCCTCGACTTCGAGCAACTCATCACGATCGATCCGGACGTGATCGTCGTGGCGACTCCCGTGCGCGGAGAGGGCGGAAGCGCGACGAAAAACATTCTCTTGAGCACGCCCGCGCTCGCGCGGTTGTCGGCGGTCAAGCGGGAGCGCATCGCGGTGCTGTCCGGCGCGCTGATGAGCTCCGATTCGCCGAGCCTGGTGGACGCCGCGGAGGCGCTCGCCGCGGAGCTCGACCGCATTGGAGCGACCCGCCGCAAACCCTGACCACGAGGCGCATGGGCGAGGGGGGCTGAGGGTTCGACCGCGATCGCCGAGCCAACCGAGGCTTCGAGGCAGCGTATGTTGGCGTTCGTGCCAAACGCGTTGTAGAAGATTCGCCCGCCGTTTTTCGGAGATCGTCATGCTAGTTGCTCTCGCACTGTCCGCTGTACTCGGTACGCAGTCTTTCACCCTCGCCAACCCCGACTTCGAGGCGCCCACAGCGCCCGGCGCACCGCCGACGGGTTGGACGATGGAGATGGGCGCATACAACGAAGGTCGAGAACCCGCGTCGACGGTCGTGCTCGACACGCAGGTCACGCACGGAGGCAAGGCTAGCCTGCGCCTCTCGGGCGATCAGAAGACGCGGCTCTGGTACGCGCTGAAGCAGGAGCTGCCCGTGCGGCCCGAGGGCATCTACACGCTCAAAGGGTTCGCGCGCGCCGAAGGTGTGCGGCGCGAGATCGTCTTCGGCACCAAGGAACAGCAGTTCGAGAACTGCTACGTCGGCATCGTCTTCCTCGACGCGAAGAACGAGCTGATCGCCGAAGCGCACCTCGCGCCGAAGCTCCCGAAGTCCGACTGGGAAGCGCTGAGCATGTACCAGATCGCGCCGCCGGAGACGCGGCGCGTACAGGCGACGATCTTCTTGTCGATGACCGGCACGTTGTGGGTCGACGATCTCGAGTTCACCCTCGAAGGCGGCAAGGAACCGCCGCCGGTGAACGTGTTGATGAACGAAGGTTTCGAAACGCGCGATCAGTTGCCCACGGAATGGACGCGCGAAGTTGGTGCGCGAACCGGCAACGGTCCGAAGGCCTCGCAGATCGTGGTCGATCGCGAGGAAAACTCGGGCGGTTCGCCGCGCGCGCTGAAGATCGTGGGCGACTCGACGACGGATCAGTGGCTGGGCATCTCGCGCAGATTTGAATGCGTACCTGGCGACGCGCTCAAGTACCGCTGCCAGGTGAAGGCGAAGAACGTGCGTCGCGAGGGCGCGCAGACGCAGAATTTCTACACCGGCCTCGTGTTCGTCGGCGCGGACAACCGTTTGGTCGGCGCGAAGCAGTACGCGCACGGCGGCGAAGGCACGTTCGATTGGAAGCCTTTCGAGGTGGCTGGCGTCGCGCCCGAGGGCGCCGTCGCGGTGATGGCGGGCGTGTTCCTGTCGATGTCGGGCGAGGTGTGGATCGACCAGCTCGAGCTCACGAGCCAAGCGGGCTCGACGCCGGCGTACGCGGGTTGGAAGACGCTCGAATCCGATCACGTGACCGTGCGTTATCCCGACGATCACCCCGAGAAAGGGCGCATCGAGTACTACGGCACGCAGCTCGACAAGTCGTACGAGGCGATTCACAGGGCGCTCGGTATCTCGGACACGGGGCGCGTCACGATGTACATCTACAAGGACAGCGCGGAAGGTCGGAAGCTCACGTCGCAGGAGCTCGACTTCTCGAACCCGCAAGCGCGCGTGATCCACCAGCGTTTCGAAAGCGCGCCGGGTCACGAGCTCACGCACGTGATCGCGTACACGCTCGGTCCCGCGGGCTCCGATCTCTTGAACGAAGGCCTGGCGACGTATCTCGACGGCACGCCGACGAAGGAGATCCATCGACGCGCCGCGCTCTACCTGAGCGACAAGAAGTTGCCTGCCTTGACCGAACTCGTGCAGCACTACCATTCGACACCCGAGTCGATGGCCGCCGCGGGTTCGTTCGCCGGCTACGCGTTCGAGACGTTGGGACTCGATCGATTCAAGCACCTGTACCTCATGAAGCAGCCCGACGTGAACGCGGGCAGCGTTGCGTCGGGCGGGCTCTCGGCGCTCGAGAAGAGCTGGCACGAGTACCTGAAACAGCAGAGCTGAACGCTCTGCCGGTGCGCGCTACGCTTTGCGGCGGGCCTCGCCCCGTCTGAGCGCGGCGGCCGCACACGCATGGAGCTCGAGAGCGTCCCTTCCATTTCCGTTCGGTCGACGGCTCTGGGCTTGCTCGACGCCTACACGGCCGTTCGGCGGACGACGGAGTCGCTCTGCGCGCCGGTTTCGCCGGAGGACTGCACGGTGCAGTCGATGCCCGACGCGAGCCCGCTCAAGTGGCATCTCGCCCACACGAGTTGGTTCTTCGAGACGTTCGTGCTCGCGCGCGCGGCGGCGATGGGGCTCCTGCGCGGCACCTTCCGCCCGCACCATCCGCAATTCGGATTCCTGTTCAACTCGTACTACGAGGGCGCGGGCGGACGAATCGCGCGCGCGGAACGCGGACTCTTGACGCGACCTTCGCTCGCGGAGGTTCTGCGCTACCGCGAGCACGTCGACC
>JANLUN010000654.1:0-4871 GCA_031363505.1 Planctomycetota bacterium
TGTCCGCCGCCTTCCGGATAGAACGGACTCTCCGCGATCACGGCGCGTGCGGGACGATCCCCCGACGCTTCGCCGAAGAAAACGAGGTCGCTCTCGGCGCGCGTGCTGTCTTTCTCCGCGCCGTGGTAGGTCGAACGCGTCGGCGTGAGCCCGGACAATTCCTCGGCGGACAGGAGCTGCTTGAACTTGCCCTCCGCGCGACTCGCGTCTTGGTGCGTCTTCTCCGCGGTGTCCCATCCGCGTGCGTCGACCTCGATCGACTGCTCGCGGGCCATCAATTCGACGAGGTCGCGGGGGAATCCGTACGTCGCGTAGAGGTCGTACGCGGCTTCACCGGGGATGACCTTCGCGCCGGACGCCGTGACCTTCGCGCGCATCTCCGCGAACCGCGCGAGCCCGCGTCCGAGGGTTCGGCCGAACGACTTCTCCTCTTCTTCGACGACGCTGCGCACGAACTCGGTGCGCGAACGCATCTCGGGGAACGCGTCACCGAGGATTTCTCCGACCGACGGCACGAGCTCCAACAGGAACGGATCCTCGACGCCGAGCTCTTGCCGTCCGAATCTCGCGGCGCGGCGGATCAGACGGCGCAGCACGTAGCCGCGACCGGTGTTCGACGGCAGCGCGCCGTCGGCGATCGCGCTCGTCACCGCGCGCACGTGATCGGCGCACACGCGGAACGCCACGTCAGAGCGGCTCGTGCTCGCTTCGTACTTGCGGCCTGTCACCGTTTCGAGGCGTCCGAAGATCGGCGTGAAGAGATCCGTGTCGTAGTTGCTGCGCTTCCCTTGCAGCACCGACAGGATGCGCTCGAAGCCCATGCCCGTGTCGACGCTCTGCGCCGGGAGCTTCCTCAGCGAGCCGTCGTCGAGCCGGTTGAACTCCATGAACACGTTGTTCCAGAGCTCCATGAATCGCTCGTTGCCCGCGTTCACGCCGATCTTCCGATCGAGGCCGTCCAGCGGATTCGAGCCTGGTCCACCGCGGTCGATGTGGATCTCGGTGCACGGCCCGCAAGGACCCGTGTCCCCCATCTCCCAGAAGTTGTCCTTGCGGCCGAAACGCAAGACGCGCTCGCGCGACACGCCGGCCTTCTCGATCCAGATCCGTTCCGCGTCGAGGTCGGCCGAGAGACCGTCCTTTTGGTCGCCGCCGAACACAGTCACCCACAGCCGGTCTTTCGGCAGTCCCCACGTTTCCGTGAGCAGCTGCCACGCCCAGACGATCGCGTCGTCCTTGAAGTAGTCGCCGAAC
This sequence comes from Planctomycetota bacterium, assembly GCA_031363505.1. Classification (GTDB taxonomy): domain Bacteria; phylum Planctomycetota; class UBA1135; order UBA1135; genus JANLUN01. The sequence goes on from JANLUN010000654.1 coordinate 1,255, forward strand.
GACCAGTTCCCGAGCATCTCGAAGAACGTGTGGTGGTACGTGTCGACGCCCACTTCCTCGAGGTCGTTGTGCTTGCCCGACACGCGGATGCACTTCTGCGTGTCGACGGCGCGCTTATACGGGCGCGTCCCCGTGCCGAGGAACACGTCCTTGAACTGGTTCATCCCCGCGTTCGTGAACAGGAGCGTCGGATCGTCCTGAGGAAACACGGGTGCGCTCGGCACGATCGTATGACCGCGCTGTGCGAAGAACTCGAGGAAGTCGCGGCGAACGCGCGTCGCGCTGAAGCGCTCGGTGGAGGTCGATGTTGTCACGTGGTTTCTCGAAGCGCGGAGAGCGCGAGCATGCGTGCGGATCGCAGCACGGTGAGATGCTGCGCGGAGTTCAGGCTTTGGCCGCGCCCGGACCGGTCAGCGTGCGCTCTTCGGAGTCGGTCGAGGTGCTCTCGGCACCGCCGCCCGTGAAACTCGTCGGATCGAGCTTGCCGCGGAGCGTCGTGTCGAGCTCCCGCGCGAGGTCGGGGTTGTCGACGAGGAACGCGCGCGCGCGCTCGAGCCCCTGGCCGAGGCGCACTTCGCCCTGCGTCGGATGCTTGAGCGAGTACCACGTGCCCGACTTCACGACCGTCGATTGAATGAGGCCGAGCTCGAGCAGCTCGCCTTCGCGGCTGATGCCGTGGTTGAACAGGATGTCAAACTCGACCTTGCGGAACGGCGGCGCGATCTTGTTCTTGACGACCGTGACCTTAGTCCGGTTGCCGACCACGGTGTCGCCGTCCTTCAGCTGCCCGATCTTGCGGATGTCGAGGCGCACCGACGCGTAGAACTTCAGCGCGCGTCCGCCCGTCGTCGTCTCCGGACTGCCGAACATCACGCCGATCTTCTCGCGGATCTGGTTGATGAAGATCACGAGGCAATCGGACTTCGAGATCGCCGCGGTCAGCTTGCGCAGCGCCTGGCTCATGAGCCGCGCGTGCAGGCCGACGAAGCTGTCCCCCATCTCGCCTGCGATTTCCGCGCGCGGCACCAGCGCCGCGACCGAGTCGATCACGACCACGTCGACTGCGTTGCTACGGACCAGCGTCTCGACGATCTCGAGCGCCTGCTCGCCGGTGTCGGGTTGGCTGATCAGGAGGTCGTCGAGCTTCACGCCGAGCTTGCGCGCGTAGCCCGGATCGAGCGCGTGCTCCGCGTCGACGAACGCGCAGATCCCGCCCGTCTTCTGCGCGTGCGCGATGACGTGCAGCGTGAGCGTCGTCTTGCCGGAGCTCTCCGGCCCGTAGATCTCGACCACGCGGCCGCGCGGGAGCCCCTTGCCGCCCAGGGCCACGTCGAGCCCGATCGAGCCCGTCGAGATGCCTTCGATCTCCTTGAGCACTTGCCCATCGCCGAGGCGCATGATCGCGCCCTTGCCGTAGGCCTTCTCGATCTCTCCGAGGGCCGCCTCGAGCGACTTGTTCTTCTCTTGCCGTTCGCGGCTGATCGCCGAGGACGAAGGGGCGATCGGCGCGTTCGGGGTCTTCTCGGTTTTCGACTTGGGAAGGCTCATGGGATCACCTGCGGGTTGGGCGTCTGGAAGCGGCCGAATATAGCCGTCCGGAGAGGTCGGAAGAAGCACGGTGCGCATGAACCAGCGACCGCGCGAGCGCGCCGCGGTGACCGTGATTCTTCACAGTTCAGTGGAGTGCACGATCCGGTACCGCGGGGTGTTGGGCCATGGATCGGGCTGGAAGATCGCGATCTCTCGAGCCATCCAGGCGAGATCCAGGCGCAACTCGTAGAACGCGTCGGGAACGAGCGTGGCCGGCTCCCGCACGCGAGCGAGCGTGATGTGCGGCGTCCATGGCTCGCGGTCGGCGTCCGACGGCTCACAACCCGTGGAACGCGACGCGAGCAGGACCAGTTCGAAGAGCTTGCGCAGCCGGTCGTTGCCCTCCATCCCAGTCCACAGGACTCGCGCTCGCCCGCGTTCGGGGAACGCGCCCGTGCGGGTCACGGACACGGGAAACGGTCCGACGCCGGCAGCGAACCCGTCGAGAAAGATCTGCAGCTGGCGGAGCTGCCGCCCCATCACCGGGCCGAGGAACGCCAGCGTGAGGTGCAGGTCCTGCGCGGGATAGATTCGCAGACCGCGCAGCGAGCCAAGCGTCTCCTGCGCGGCGTCCGCCAGCCGTGCGCGGACGTCATCCGGCGGCCGGAGCGCGATGAACGTTCGCGCCGCAGAAAAGTCGTCCACGGCTACACCGTGACGATCGTCATCAGCTCGCGGAAGCGCTCGTCGATCGCCGCGCGCGTCGCCGTGCGCAGCGCCTCGACGCCGAAGCCCTGCACGCACAGCGACGCCGTGACCGTGCCGTACACCATCGCGCGCCGCAGGCACGCCGGTTCGCAGTCCTGCTGCGCCGCGACGTAGCCCATGAACCCGCCGGCGAACGAATCGCCCGCGCCCGTGGGATCGACCACTTCCTCGACGGGGTACGCCGGCAACGCGAAGCGCACGTCGCGACCGATGAGGAACGCGCCGTGCTCCCCCTTCTTCATCACGACGAAACGCGGTCCGAGCGCGAGCACGCGCGTCGCGGCGCGGATGAGATTGCGCTCGCCGGTGAGCATGCGCGCCTCCTCGTCGTTCAGGATCACCGCGTCGACGCGGCGCAGCAGCGTGACGAGCTCGTCCTTCGCGATGTCGATCCACAAGTTCATCGTGTCGACCATCGTGAAGGCCGGGTCCGCGATCTGATCGAGCGCGCGCATCTGGATCCGCGGCGCTGCGTTCGCGAGGAACACGTACTTCGAATCGCGCAGCGCGGCAGGGATCTTGGGATCGAAGTGCTCGAACACGTTCAGGTCGGTCGAGAGCGTGTGGCGCGTGTTCCAATCCGCTTCGTAGCGACCGGACCAACGGAACGTCTTGCCCTTCGCGCGCTCGAGACCCGATGCGTCGACGCCCTCCGACGCGAGCAGCGCGAGATCCTGCGCGCGAAAATCGTCGCCGACGACGCCGACCAATCGCACCGGCGTGAACCTTCGCGCGGCCATCGAGAAGTACGTCGCCGAGCCGCCGAGCTGGTTCTCGCGCCGATCGTGGACGGTCTCGATCGTGTCGTAGGCCAGCGTTCCAATCACGAGCAGGGGCATGTCAGCGTTCTCCGATGAACCGCGAGGGCAAGCCGATTCGAGTCGGCGCTCTCATAAAGGGGAGCGCTGGACGCGAGCCGACCCCTGATTAGACGGCGCACGAGCCGGTTCGGTCAACCGCGCGCGCTGGCCTGCGCCGATCGACTCGCGTCTTCATCGACGTCGCGGCGCACGTCGCGTCCTCCAGGAAGGAGCATGAAGAGCCCGCCGAGGAGTCCGATGCCCATCATCAGCAAGCGATACGTGACGCTCACCGCGACGCCGAGCGTCGTCGCCGCCCCCAACAGGCCGAAGATGTAGCCGAACGCCGCTTCTCCGACGCCCCAGCCCGCCGGCGCGACAGGCACCGCGCTCACCGCGTTCGCGATCGAAGTCACGCCGACGTAGTCGATGTAGCTCAGCGAATCGCCGAACGCGCGGCCGAGGGCGCACACGCCCGCGGCAACGCTGAGATGGTTCGCCGCCGACAGCGCGAGCGCG
>JANLUN010000719.1:0-6039 GCA_031363505.1 Planctomycetota bacterium
CGTCCGCCCGTCGCCGCGCGGCGTCGGTGCGTCGCCGTGCCACGCGCCGTGCGACGATAGCGACGAGCGCAGCGCGTCCTCGAGCTCGGGGAAGCGCAACTTCTCCCACAGCGCCGCGCCGGTCTCGAGCGGCTCGCCGAGCCCGAGCAGTGACGCCGCGGCATCGTTCATCAGGAGCACGCGTTCGCGCGTGTCGACAGCGACGACGCCCTCGGTCATGCCGGACAGGATCGCCTGCATCTCGCTCTGCGCGCGCTGCGTGGTCTCGATGCGAGCGCGCAGCTGACGCGCCATCGACTGCATCGATTGCGAGAGCTCGCGCACCTCGATCGGGCCAGAGACCGTGCTCGCGATGTCGCTGCCGTCCCGCGCGACGTGTTCCGCTTGCTCCTTGATGCGCTCGAGCGGTCGCGCGAGCCAGCGCGCGAGTGCGAACGAAGCGAGCACGCCCGCGCCGAGCGCCGCGAGGCCGCCGAGGAGCACGCCCTTGCGCAGCGTTCCGATCGAGGCCTCCATGTCGGAGAGTTCGGCGGCCGCGCGCGTGAAGCCGAGCGGCTCTCCGTTCGCGTCGATGCGCGCGGCGAGATAGTGCGTCTCGTGACCCGTCGAACTGCTCCTGCGCTCGCTCTGTCCGCGGCCGGACGCGAGCGCGGCCAGGATCTCGGCGCGATCGGCGTGGTTCGGGAGCGGCAACGCCGCCTCGCTGTCGGCGATCACGGTCCCGTCGAGCGCGATCACGGTGAGTCGCAGACGCGTCGCCTGACTGAAATCGCGGATCTGCGTTTGGATGCGCGCGGGGTCGATGCGGCCTTCGAGCGCGTCCGCCGCGGGAGCCTGCATGAGCGCGATCGCGGTGGCGAGCCGCGCTTCCACTTCGCTCATGTGGAAGCTGCGGATCCGGATCTCACCCAGGATCGACGCCGTCGTGAGCAGCGCCGCCAAGAGGATCGCGAGTGCCGCGAAGATCCGGCCGGACAGCGTGTCCCAGCGCACGAATCAGTCCCCCGCGTCGGGGCTCTCGCGGAATTTGTAGCCGACGCCGCGCAGCGTGAGGATGTGCGCGCCGTACGCTCCGAGCTTCTTGCGCAGCGTCGCGACGTGCACGTCGACGTTGCGATCGATCACGAAGACGTCCTGGCCGAGCACGGCATTGAGCAACTCGTTGCGCGTGAACGCGCGGCCGCGGTTCGCGACCAAGTGGCGGAGGAGCTTGAACTCCGTCGCGGTGAGCTCGATCGGCTGGTCGGAGAGGCGCACCTCGTGCTTGACCGAGTCGATGACGAGCTCGCCGAAGCGCGTGACTTTTTGCGATTCGGGCGGCGTGCGCTGTTCGGATGCGCGCAAACGCGTGGCGATGCGCGCGACGAGCTCGCGGATGCCGAAGGGCTTGCGCACGTAATCGTCGGCGCCTTGCGCGAGGCCGATCACCGCGTCCGACTCTTCACCCTTCGCGGTCAGCATCACGATGGGAATGTGGCTCGTGCGCGTGTCCGAGCGCAGGCGACGGCAGACTTCGAGACCATCGATGCCCGGAAGCATCAGGTCGAGGACCACGAGGTCGGGGAGCTTGCGGCGCGCTTCGGCGAGGCCGGTCTCGCCGTCGCCGGCGGTGACCACCTCGTAGTGCTCGCGGACCAAGTGATGCCGGACGAGCTCGACCAGGTCCGGTTCGTCATCCACGACGAGGATGCGGGATCGTTTCATGCCCCGCAGTAGTAGAGCTCGCTCATCAGCGCTGAGCCAAGTCTTCATCATGTCTTTGTAAAGACGGCTGAGTGCGCCAGCGCGGCTGATGCCAGGCCCATTGCTCCGGCCACGCGCGGATCCAGCGTTCGAACACCCGATTCAGCCGCACGGACAGGTCGATCGTCGCCTCACGACGCCCGAGAGTTGGATCGAGATGGAGCGGCTCCTCGACCTTGACACGGTACCGGCCGTCTTCGCGCACGCATGCGACGGGGATCAGCGGCACGCCCGCGGCTCGGGCGAGGCTCGCGGGTGCCGTCATCGTCAGTGCCTGTTGACCCATGAAAGGCAGGAACTCGCCCGCGATGCGGCGCGCCTCGAGATCGGCGAGGAGCCCGACGACTTCTCCGCGCGCGAGCACCCGCAATACCGCGCGAGCCGGCGCACTCTGCGAGAGCGTGGCGACGCCGTGCGCTCCGCGCGCATCACTCAACCAGCGGCCGCTGGGATCCGCGGTGCGCTCGAAACCGACCACGGCGCCTTTGAGGCCGAGCCGCGACAGGCGCGTGCATAGCAGCTCCCAGTTGCCGATGTGCGCGGTGACGATCAGCGCTCCGCGGCCGCGTGCGAGCTCGCGCTCGAGGACTGCGTACGACGGATCGAGTGCGACCGCGCGATCGATCCACGCGCCGCGTCCCCCGGTGCCGGACAGCGCGATCCACTCCGCGAGAAGTCGCGCCGCGTGACGGCGGACACCGCGCGCGATCCGGCGGCGTTCGAGCGGCGTCGTGTCGGTGCCGAGCGCGTGCTCGAGGTTCGCTTGCGTCATGCGCTCGTAGCGCGTGAAGCGAGCGAGCGGCGAGAGCGCGACGAGCGGGAGGTAGAGGAGTTCCGGCGGAAGGCGGCCGGCACTCGCGCTGAGCGCGGCGAAGAAGCGCGCCCGGACTCGCCGGCGCAGCTTTTCAGGCATTCGAGGACACCTCGAGCGCGGCGCGCAGCTCCCGGGCGACGCGCGCGCGTGTCGGCCTTCCCGAACGCTGCGCGCGCACGAATGCCGACGCGAAGTCGATGCGCTCGTCGTCGCTCCGCGCGACGGTGCGCAGTACCAGAGCCCAGCCCGGACCTCCGATCGACAGCGGCGGCGCGTCGAAGTGGAGCGCGCGGATCGAGCGAATCGGTCCGAGCCAGACGGCGTGACGCTCGTCGACGAACAAGGACTGCGCGCTCAGCTCCGAGAGCGACAGCCCGCGATCGAACAACGATCCGGCGAGATCGCCGAGCGAGGCGGCGATCGCAAGGCGTGCGCGCGGATCGGCACCGTGCAAGGCTTGCGACAGTGGGCGAGCGGCGCGTGGAAGTCCGAAAGCAGCCCAGGCCTGCGGCGCAGTGGAGAAGACGAGCGGCCGCGCGGCGCGCAGTCCATGGTCGCAGAGTCTCGCCGACGCGTACCAATGTGCGCGCATCGTGCGCGGCGTCAGGTCCTCGAGCACGACCCGCCCGGCACCGGTCCGGTACGGCAGCGGATCGCAATCGCCGAGCTCGGCGCTCACGAAGCCCGAGAACGCTGCGATCGATCGTGCGCGACACGAACTCGAATTGCGCGTCCAACGCCTCCGTGCCCGTTCGATGGTCGCGCGGCGGCGGATGCGCGCCTCGCGTTCGACGGTTTCGGCGAGGTGCATCTGCGGCGGTAGCGTGCGCGCGAACGCGGGCGGCAACGCCGCACGCCAGGCGGTGAGCAGGCGCGCGCGCAGCCCGAGCGGCAGTCGCTCACGCGTGTCGGCCGCCAGTTGAACGAGGTCGCGCACCGCGATTCGCGCCGATGGGCCCGAAGTCAGGCGCGCGCCGTGCACGTCCACGAGCCACGCGCGTGCACCGGCGGCGACGAGGACGTTGCCCGAGTGCAGATCGGGATGGTCGAGTCCGATCGCGTGGGCCCGTGCGAGCAGATCGCCGAGACTCCTCACGAGCTCCTCCGCGCTCGTCGGCCACGGCGTGCGTCCCGAGAGCACGTCCGACAATGGGGCGGCTCCTTCGATCCATGCGGTCGCGAGCTCCCAGCCGCGCGCGGCGTGGCGCACGGCGATCGGGCGCGGCACGGCCAGGCCGCGCTCGGTGAGCTCGCACAGCGTCTTGTACTCCGACGACGCGCGCGCGCCGTCGCGCAAGCGATCGAGGCGGCCCGGGCTGTGAAAGCGCTTGACGACCTCGGCTCCCGATCCGGCGCTGCGCTCGACGCTGCGTTTCGCGCTGCGCTTCAGCGGGATCGCACTCTCGCGGGACTCCACGCCCGAATTGTAGCGCTCGGGCCCGCGCAGCCGGTGCCCATGATTGCGGCGCGCCGTCGATGATCGCACTGCCGTGGCGCACTCGCCGCGGGCTAGAATCCGCGCGCCTCGTTGAAGCTGCTCAACTACATCCAGAAGGAGCTCCTCGTCGACTTCGTGTTCGCGGTCGGTGGCATGTTCGTGCTGTGCCTGCCCGGCATCGCGGTCTCCGCCGTTCACAAGCTGACCGGCGTGCCGATGTCCGCGATCTTGGCGATCGTGCCAATCCTGCTCGCGAACCTGGTGCCGTACATGCTCCCACTCGGGTACCTGCTCGCGGTCGTCGTCACGTACGGGCGGCTCGCGGCGGACAACGAATGGACGGCGATCCTGATGGCGGGCATCCATCCGCTGCGGCTCGTGTTGCCGGCGGTTCCCTTGGCCCTCCTCTTGGGAGCGGGCAGCCACTGGCTCGTTTCCGAGCAGCTCCCCCAGCTGCGGCGACACGAGAAGTCCGCGACGCTCGATGCGCTGCGCGACACGATCACGAACCTGAGCCCCGGGCGCACCGAGCTGCACCTCGGCAAGTTCCATTTGATCGCCGGCTATCGCGAGGGGGACGAGTTCCTCGAAGCGGTGATCCACATCCCTGCGCGCCAGGGCGGAAGCGCCAAGACGCTGGCCGCGCGCCGCGTGCGCTTCGGTTTCGACGAGAACGAGATGATCGTGTACTTGACGCAGGCGCGCGCCGTGCATGGCACGTTCGACATCTCGAGCGAGAGGACGGTCCTGCGGCTCAACCTCGACGAGCTACAGAGCGAGGATCGCGGTAGCTTCGGGGCGCTCCGCTACCAGCAGTCGAGCGAGCTGTGGGATCAACTCGCGAGCGTCGCCCTCGACCCCGAGCGCGCGGAGGTGATCCGCTTCGAGATCCACCAACGCGGCGCGATCGCGAGCACGTACCTCATGTTCCTCGTGCTCGGCATGCCGATCGGCCTCTTGCTCCGGCGCGGCACGCGCCTCGGCGCGCTCTCGGTCGCCGTGGGCTTCGCGCTCTTGTATTACGTTCTCTCGATGCGGCTCGGCAAACAGCTTGCGATCAACCACGTCCTGCCGCCCTTGCTGTGCGCGTGGGCCGTCAACGCGGCGGGATTCGTCGCCGGCGTCGTGCTCCTGCGGAAGGCGTTCAAGCACTGATGCGGCGTTGGCTCAGGTACGGCGGGCGTCTCGATCGCTACGTCGCCACGCTGTTCTTGTCGTCGTACGCGACCGCGTTCTTCGTCCTGGTCGGGCTCTTCCTCATCTTGGACATGGCCGCGAATCTCGACGAGTACGTTGAAACGTGGCCGGGCGGCGGGAGCGCGCCGATCCTGCTCATCGCGCGTTACTACCTGCTCAACATCCCGTTCCAGTTCCTACAGGTCGCGCCGTTCATCACACTGGTCGCGGGTCTTTTCACTGCTTCGAAGCTCATGAAGCACAGCGAGGTGACCGCGGCACTCGCGGCGGGTGTCAGCGTGCAGCGACTACTGACGCCCGTCTTCTTGGGCGCGATCGTGTGCGGACTCCTGATGCTCGAGTTGCGAGAGACCCTGAGCTCCACGCTCGCACGCCAGCGCGACTCCGCGAAGTACGTGCTGACGCACCAACAGTACGACGAGGTGTACTCCGAGCTGTGGCTGCGCGATCTAAATGGAAGCGTCGTGCACCTCAAGGACTACCGCCCATCGGCTGGCGAGACGCGCGTTCCCGAAGTGCGTGGACTCGAAGCGACGTTGCGCTCGGCGGCGCAGTGGTCGAGCACCTCGGCGTCGCGCGCGGTGTACGAGGAGCGCGGGGGGCGAACCGCGTGGTGGCTCGAGGACGGCGTGCGACGGGAAGTTCTCGGCGTCGACGTCAAACGATCGGTCGATCGACTGGAGGGCTTCGAGTTCGGGCCGGAGCTCGCGCTGTCGTACCACCGCGCGCGCGAGAACCCGCTCGAGCTGTCGTTCGGCGAGGCGCGCGCGCGCGCGCGCCGCGACCCGGACAACGTCGGGTACCGCACACAGCTCCAGAACCACCTCACGATCCCCCACGCGAACCT
>JANLUN010000740.1:0-5429 GCA_031363505.1 Planctomycetota bacterium
ACCAAGCTCGGGCTCGATCCTGATCGTGATACTCCCAGTCGCCAAGTCGTGCGTCACATCGGCACGGCCCTCGTCAAAGCGATGCAGATGGCTCGCGGCGCCGGCGAGCCGGAGGCAGCGGAGATCGTCGCAGCTGAATGCGTGACGCTGGCGGAAACCAAGGACCACGCCAATTGGGGACTGATCGGCGAACTCGCCGAAAACGGCTCAGGCAGAGAGCAGCAACTGCTGCAGGCGGCGTACGACGAGGTCGAAGACGAGGAGGACGAGCACCTCTATCACACCGCCGGTTGGGCGCGCGAGCTCGCGCTCGAGTGGCTCGGTCTTCCCGCGCAGCTTCCACCGCCCGAGGAGGAAGAGGACGTGCAGTCGCAAGAAGAAGCTGCACAGGTCAAGAAGCAGAAAAAGACTGCGGCGCAGAGCCGCTAGCTCGCGCTCCAAGCGCGCAACCCAAAGCGAATCGAATCACGGCGCGCTCCGAGAGTGCCGAGGGAGTCGCGCCGTGATTCCTCGAAGCGATCGCCCCACACGCGCCCTCGTAGCGCGTGCAACCCTGAGTTCCGAATGGCCCGCACACGGACGTCGAAGATGATCTGGATCATCGTAGGCGCCGTCGCGGCGGCGTTCGTCACGCTCGTCTTGCTCAATGTGACGTCGGGGAAGGAGCAGGTTGGCCGAAAGGTCGAGCATCTGTACTCGGTCCGCGACGCCGAGTTCTCGCGTTCGATGGGGACGCTGCTCGGGCCCCCCATCCTCGAAGGCAATCGAGTCGGGACCCTGCTGAACGGGGATCAGATCTTTCCAGCGATGCTCGCGGCGATCCACGGCGCAGAGCGCACCATCACGTTCGAGACCTACATCTACTGGTCGGGCGAGGTCGGGAAGGAGTTCGCCTCAGCGCTGTGCGACCGTGCGCGCGCGGGCGTTCGCGTTCACGTCCTCCTCGATTGGGTCGGCGCGGCGAAGATCGAGGACGAGCGACTGGAGGAGATGAAGCGCGCCGGAGTCGAGGTCGAAAGGTACCGCCCGCTGCACTGGTACAACCTCACGCGGATGAATCACCGCACACACCGCAAGCTGCTCGTCGTCGATGGAAAGGTGGGATTCACGGGCGGGGTCGGCATCGCGGACATCTGGCAAGGTGACGCAGAAGATCCACAGCATTGGCGCGACACACACTTCCGGCTCGAAGGTCCCGCGGTCGCGCAGATGCAGGCCGCGTTCCTCGACAACTGGCTCAAGCTCCGAACAGACGTGCTCCACGGCGATGACTACTTTCCGCCGCTCCAAAGCGTGGGTCGCTGCTCCGCCCAAGTGTTCAAGAGCTCCTTCGGAGAGGGCACCGAAAGCACGCGGCTGATGTACCTCTTGTCGATCGCTTCCGCCGAGCGATCCATCCTTCTCTCCAGCGCGTACTTCGTACCCGACGACGTGGCCATCGAGGCTTTCGTCTCCGCGAGAAAACGCGGCGTGCGCGTCGAGATCGTCGTGCCCGGTGAGCACACCGACGCGAAGATCGTGAGCCGTGCGTCGCGCGGATTGTGGGGCGATCTCCTCGAGGCAGGAGTGGAGATCTACGAGTACGAGCCAACGATGTACCACGTGAAGGTTCTCGTCGTGGACGGATTGTGGTGCTCGGTGGGCTCGACGAACTTCGACAACCGGTCTTTCAGCCTGAACGACGAGGCCAACCTCAATGTCCTCGACGCGGACTTCGCCGCGGAGCAGGAACGCGTCTTCGAAGCGGACAAGCGGGCGTCCAAGCGCGTCACTCTGGAAGCGTGGCGGAATCGTCCGCGCTTGGAGAAGGTGAGTGAGCGGCTGTCACGACTCCTGCGCTCGCAGCTCTGAGCTGAGGAACGAGGACGTGTGGCGAATGGCGTCGCGGGCGTCCGCAGCTTTCTACTTGCGCACGCCGTCGGCCTTCCCGCCGCCCTGGTGGAGCACCAGGGACGCACCGTCAGCAGCGAAGACCACCCGGACGTCGTTGTCGAAGTCGGCGCGGAACTCCAGGCCGCCTTGCCACAGCATTCGGAACGCGCCCTGTCCGCTGCCCTGCAGCATGAGCTTGCCCTCGCGCTCGAAGACGCTCGCGTCCATGTGGATGCCGGCGAACACGTAGTCGCCGGTCACCTGGTCGATCACTTCGATCGGGATCGGCTCGTCCTTCACGGCCGCCGGCTCGATGCCGAGGACTGCGTACGCGATCGCGTCCGCGAGCTTCTCCGATGAAAGCGGTTCGCCGTTGCTGATCACCGCGATGTGCAAGTCTTCGCCGGGCAACCAGAGGAGCATCGAGTTGAACCCGAAGATTCCGCCGCCGTGTTGCACACGCGGCTTGCCCGCCCATTCGTCCATCCGAAGTCCGAAGCCGTAGAGCGTGTCGTGGCCGTTCGGCAACACGGTCGGCGTGCTCATCTTCTTGAAGGACTCTTTGCTCACGACCTTGCCCGAGGTGAGCGCCATCTGCCAGCGCACGAGGTCGCCCGCCGTCGACAAGATTCCGCCCGCCGCGCCCGGCTGCGCCATGCCGATCATCTGGTCGTTCGCGAGTTTTTCGCCGTCCAGCGCGTACCCCTGCGCGCGGTTCGGAATCAACTCGCGATTGGAGTCGTAGCGCGTGCGCGTGAGGCCGAGCGGCGCGCACAACTCCGTCTGCAGCGCTTCGGCGTAGCTCTTGCCAGCGACTTTCTCGATCACCATGCCGAGCAAGTAGTAGCCGGTGTTGTTGTAGCGGAAGTCGCTGCCGGGCTCGAAGTCGAAGGGTTCGTCCTTGACCAGCGCGAGCAGCTCTTCATCCGCCAGCTCCAGAGGCCAGAGCTTCATCCACTTCTCGCCGACATCCGTGTAGCTCTTGATGCCGGACGTGTGCGTGAGCAACTGCTCGATCGTCACCGTGCGTCCTTGCAGCGGAAAGTCGGGTACGTACTTCGAAAGATCGTCGTCGAGCGCGATCTTCTTCTGCTCGACGAGGCGCATCACCATCGCCGCCGTGAATTGCTTCGTCACGGAACCGATGCGGAACATCGTCTCTCCGTTCGCCGGCACGTCGAACTCCGCGTTGGCCTTGCCGTAGCTCTTCGCGAGCAGGATCTTCCCGCGCTGCGCGACCGCGATCGAGAGACCGACGCCTCCGGGCTTGGCCAACCGTTCCGAGGCGAGCGCATCGATCTTGGAGGACCATGCAGCAGTCTGCGGCGATTGCAGGCGCGGTTCGGCCCGGGCGCTGACGATCAGCGAGAGCTGGAGGAACAGGGACAGCAGCACGGTGAGCGGGCGGTTCTTCATGGGGAGCGATCGTGCGGGGACGAAGGGCGCCGGCTGCGCCGCTGGCGTGCGCCTATTTCGACGCGCGAATGATAATCCGCTGCGCTCCGCTCAATCGGCGCGCGCGCGCGAAGACTGCGGTGTCGCGGGCCGAGGTCCGCCCGTAGGATCTCCCGCCGAGGACTCCCCCACATGACCGAACCGACGCGCACAAAGCTCTTCCCGTTCCTATTCGTCATGACGCTCGTCGTCGGTTGCGCCGCGCCCGCGCCCGAGGCGAGCGCTGTCGGACGCGGTGACACGCGCCATGCGCATGGCGACGCGAGCACGACGGCTTCGATCGCGATTGGCGCCGCAGCGCCCGCGTCGAAGGCCGCCGCGAGTCCGCTCAGCGCCGCGATCGACGCGCAGATCGACGCCGGTCGCGAGCAGCTCGTCGCCTGGCGACGTCACTTCCACGAGCACCCGGAGCTCGGCAATCGCGAAGTCGAGACCGCGAAGTTCGTCGCGGAGAAGCTGCGCGCGATGGGACTCACGCCGCGGACGGGCGTCGCGAAGACGGGCGTCGTCGCGGTGATCGAAGGCGGCCAGCCCGGCCGCGTCGTCGCGCTGCGCGCCGACATGGACGCACTGCCCGTGAAGGAAGAAGTCGACTTGCCCTTCGCGAGCAAAGCGACGGGCACGTTCGAAGGCAAGACCGTCGGCGTCATGCACGCGTGCGGTCACGACGCGCACACGGCGATGCTGCTCGCGGCGGCGGAAGCGCTGCAAGCGAATCGCGCGCAATTGGCGGGCAAGGTCGTCCTCCTTTTCCAACCCGCCGAGGAAGGCGTGCCGATCGAAGAGCAGCCGGCCGGCGCGGCACTCATGGTGCAGGAAGGCGTGCTCGACGATCCGAAGGTCGACGTCGTCTTCGGCCTACACGTCTTCGCGGGAATGGAAACGGGACGCATCGGCGTGAAGCCCGGCCCGTTGCTCGCCGCGGCGGATCGCTTCGAGATCATCATTCACGGCCGTCAAGCCCACGGTTCGAAGCCCTGGGCCGGCATCGATCCGATCGTGATCGGGAGCGAGATCGTCACGGCGCTCCAGACGATCGTTTCGCGCTCGCAGGACCTCACGAAGGAACCCGTCGTCGTCACCGTCGGTCAGTTCGAATCGGGCGTGCGCAACAACATCATCCCGGACTCGGCGCGCCTGGTCGGCACGGTCCGCACGTTCGACGACGCGATGCGCGAGGACGTGCACGCGCGCATCGAACGCATCGCGAAGAACATCGCGGAGGCCCACGGTGCGACGGCGACCTTCCGACTCGAGCCCGGTTATCCCGTGACGTCGAACGACGCAGATCTCGCGACGTCGATGCGGCCCACGCTCGAGCGCGTCGCGCCGGGCATGGTCGTCGATGCGCGCAAGATCACGGGCGCCGAGGACTTCTCGCTCTTCGCGCGCAAAGTGCCGGGACTCTTCGTATTCCTCGGCATCACGCCCGAAGCACAATGCGCGACGGCCGATTCGAATCACTCACCGCGCTTCTTCATCGACGAGAGCGCGCTTCCCACCGGAGCGAAGGCGCTGGCGAATCTGGCGGCGGACTGGCTCACGGCGAACGCTCGCTGACGCGCTCGGCATCGAAGCGTGTCCTGCGGTCGACACAGGAGTGCGCGCGCGGATCACTTCGCGCGCGACGGCGCGGGTTCGAGCACGCGCACCGGGAACTGCACTTCCCAGTAGCGCTTCGCGTCGGGGACCATCGGGCTGTTCCAACCCATCATGCGCGGCGGCCCGACGATTTCGAGGCGATCGGGTCGAGCTTCGATCCAGGCCCTGAGGCGCTCGCGCTGCTCGCGCACACGTTTCTCGCCTGAGGCTCCGCGCACCCCAACGCTCACGACGGTCGCCGCAGGCACGTCGAGCACCTCCACTTCGCCGTCTGGACCCGTCCTGCCGACAGTGGTCGAGACGTACAGGAATGCCATGCTGTCGTAGGCACGGCCGGCTTCCGACTGTTCGCTCTCGCTCTCACCCCAGCGCATCTCCACCGGCGCGGTCATTGGGATGTCGTGGGATTGGATGTGCCGGAACAGTTTCCAGAAGGCGCTGTTCTGCTGGCCGAACAGCGAACGCGGCATCGCGGTGCGAGCCATGCGGTAGGCGGGATA
>JANLUN010000369.1:0-4493 GCA_031363505.1 Planctomycetota bacterium
AACCGCCTACGACCGCGAGCGAACGCAGTCCTTCCTTGATGCGGTTCGTCAGGTAGCCCTTCTTCTCGACGCGCGCGCGAGCTTCCGGCCGAAGGTGCGGCAGGATCTTCGCCAGGTTCTCGTCGATCCGCTCGGCTTCGCCCGCTTCGATCGGCGGCCGTCCGTTCATGCAGCAGATGCCGCCGCACGACGGGTAGACGCAATCGAAGCGCGCGCTGTCGAGGCCCTCGATCGCGATCTCGCCGGGCGTGTGCGTCGTCGGATTCACGATCAGCGCAGCACGCGCGCGTACATCACTTTGTCGTCGCCGACGTCGTAGAAGTCGGGCACGCGCGCGACTTCGCGGCACCCGTACGCGACGTAGAACGCGCGCGTCTTGTCGTACGAAGGCTTCGAGGCAGTCTCGATCATCACCATCCGGCCGCCGTCTGTCCTAATCGAATCTTCGGTCGCGTCCATCAACTTACGTCCGATGCCCGCGCCGTGCAGCGCCGGATCCACCGCGATCCAGTACAGGTCGTACACGCCGGCGGTCAGCGGAGTCGCTCCGAAGCAGGAGTAGCCTACGGTCCGATGGATCGGAGCGCCCGGGGATCTTGGGGCCCCGCATTCTTCGAGCTCCGCGACGATGAATCGGTAACCCGCGGACTCCGGCGCGTCGATCAATTCGAGCGCGATGTCGATCTCGGCCGCGTTGAAGACGCCCGTCGCGCGCAGGATCGCTTCGAGCGGCGCGCGATCGCTGCGTCGCAGCGGGCGCAGGCGGACTTCACCGGTCGCGGACGTCGAAGGCTTCATGCGTAGGCCGCGCAGTATACGGATCGCCGGGGACGGCAGGTTCAGGCGCGCCAGGTCAGATGCCGTAGCGCGCACGCGCTTCCGCGACGATGCGCGCGATGAGCTCGGCGTACGGGAGTCCGCTGCGTTCCGACAAGATCACGAGATCGCCCGTGACGGGGTTGAGGCCGGGCAGCGGGTTGGCCTCGAGGAATCGCGGGCGGCCGTGCGCATCGAGTCGCACGTCGACGCGCGAGATGTCCCGACATCCGAGCGCGCGATGCGCCGCGAGCGCGACCTCTTCGGCCTCGCGCACCGTGCGCGGGTCGAGTCGCGGCGGGACGTGGTACTCGACCTCCGCCTCCCAGTTGCGCTTGACCTCGAGCGAGTAGACGAACTCCGCGACGCGATCGATCTTCGGCGCGATCTCCATCGCGGCGATCACGCGCGCGCCGCTCCCGCTGCCGAGCACGCCGACGGTGAGCTCGGCGCCCGCGCAGAACTCCTCGACGAGCACGGGCTGCGTGTAGTCGCGGATCAATCGCTCGACCTCCGCCCGCAGCGCCGGAACGCTCGTCGCGCGCGAGCGCCTGCGAATGCCCATGCTCGAGCCTTCGAAGAGCGGCTTCGCGATCAGCGGAAACTCGAGCGGTAGGTCCTCGGCTTGCGCTGGCGCGTCGACGACCGCGAAGCGCGGCGTCGGAATCCCGTGCGAGGCGACGAGGCGTTTCGCCATCGCCTTGTCGAGCGTCACCGACAGCGTCAGTGGATCGCTGTGCGTGATCGGCAGTCCGAGCATCTCGCACACCGCGGGCACCTGCGCTTCGCGCGAGCGCGTGCCGAATCCCTCGGCGAAGTTGAAAACGAGATCGGGCGGACCTTTAAGAACACGCTCCAGGAACTGCCGTCCGCTGCCGAGCGAGCGCGCCCGGTGCCCCTGCGACTCGAGAACGCGCGCGATCGCGTGAACAGTGTCTTCCGAGTCGAACTCCTCGAAGCGATCGTCCGGACCCTCGCCGTTGGAGCGGTGATCCGGCTTGAGATCGAAGGCGATGCCGATGTCCATCGAGCGCGGTGCGGAGCAAGTTGTCGTGACGCGGGAGAGGCGCGGCGCGGCGAGCGACGCCGCGCCGCTCGCGTCAACTCGGATTGGCTCGCTTCAATCGTTCTTCACGCGAATGACCGCGGTGAACCCAGCCGCTCTTCCCGACGGCCGGCTTGCCTTCCGCATCGACGCGCGTGGCTCCGTTGCCGTGGCCGTTCCCGTTCGTGGACGCGTGTCCGTTGCCGTTCGAGTGGCCATTGCCATTCGAATGGCCGTTCCCGTTCGGGTGCTCCACAGGCGAGTGCTCCGCGGGCGGCGGCGGGACTTTCATCTCGCCGTCGCGCGGCTGCTTCCCTCGACCGCCGAGGAGTCCCGCGCGGCCTGCAGGCTCGTGGTACTCGAAGATCTTCCCTTGGAAGTTGCGCAGGATCGCGCGCTTCTTCTTGGGATCGTAGTGCAGGAGGTACTGCGGCCCGATCGGGATCTTGCCGCCGCCGCCGGGCGCGTCGATCACGAACGTCGGGACCGCGAGACCGCTCGTGTGACCGCGCAGACCGTCCATGATCTCGATGCCCTTCGAGATCGGCGTACGGAAGTGTTCCCCGCCGCGGATCTGATCGCACTGGTACAGGTAATAGGGGCGCACGCGCATCTTCATCAGGCCGGTGCACAGGCTCTTGATCGTCGCGACGTCGTCGTTGACGCCTTTGAGCAGCACCGCTTGGTTGTTGAGCGGAATCCCGGCGCGTGACAATCGGTCGCACGCACGCGCCGCGTCGGGCGTGAGCTCGGACGGATGATTGAAGTGCACGTTGATCCAGAGCGGGTGGTACTTCTCGAGCATCGCGATGAGCTCGTCGCCCTCGGGGCCGAACATGCGCTGCGGCATGGACACCGGCACGCGCGTCCCGATGCGGATGATCTCGAGGTGCGGGATCGCGCGCAGCTTCGACAGGATGCTCTCGAGCTTCTTCGTCCCGTACGTCAGCGGATCACCGCCCGACACGACGACGTCGCGGACCGCCGGTGTGCGCGCGATGTAATCGACCATGCGGTCGAGCTCGATGTCGGGGACGGCGTCCTCGTACATGATCCGCTTGCGGGTGCAGTAGCGGCAGTAGATGGCGCACGAGTTCGAGATCACCATCAGCACGCGATCGGGATAGCGGTGCGTGATGCCGGGCACCGGCGAGAAGTTCTCCTCGCCGAGCGGATCCTCTTCGCCGACGTCGCGGTAGATGTACTCCTCGACGATCGGCGCGACCTGGCGCAGGATCGGATCGTCCTTGTCGTCGGCGTTCACGAGCGACAAGTAGTACGGCGTGATGCCCATCCGGAAGTCGCGCAGCACTTCGCGGCGCATGTCCCACTCCGCGGCGGGAACCGGCAGGAGCTTCGACAGCTCCTCGAGCGTCGTCACGCGATTGCGGAACTGCCACTTCCAATCGTTCCACTGCTCGTCGGTGGCTTCTGGGTAGTAGTACCCGCGGCCGCGGCGGATTGCCGTCGGTTCGACGAGCGAGACAGCTTCTTGCATGGAGTCCTTATCCTTGACGGTCGGCGTGCGGCGTACTGTGCCGCGCGCGACCAGAAGTCGACCAATGGAGGGAAGAGCCGCTCGCGGTGGGGGTGCGCGGGAGCGGTGACAGGTCGGGCGCGAACGAGACGCGGCGCGAACTTGGAGGCACCGGGTCACGCGCAAGGCGCGCGGTCAGCGCGTTGCGGGCCCGGTGCAAGGGTGCCGTCGCGAGCGGATGACTCGCTCGCCCGCGCGGCTCACACGCCGCGCGCTCGTCGATCGAAGACCGACGTTCTGGAAACGGGGATTCCGAGGACGCCGCCAAGCCGCAGTCGGAATCCGGTAGCTGCGAGTCGAAGCAGGGTGCGGCGGTCGGCGTGCGCATGGGACGGAAGTGCGGGGTTTCTACAGCACGAACGCCCGACGAGGAAGGTGGGAAGTTCGAGTAATCGCGCGAGCGTCTCGATGGCTGCAACTCGTCGTCGCACGTCGCGAACTCGCGCCACCGAAAGTCGCGGATGTCAGCGTTCGCTGTCGAGTTCGTGTGGAGAACCTGTGGGGCAGCTGCGGATACTCGGTGGGCAACGGCTTGCGGTGCGTTGCGGGTGGTGGAGCGTGAGGCGGAGCGGGGGTACATCGAGTGTCGAGTCGCGCGAGTGTTCGCGTGCTCGTCTGAGCAACGTGCATACCGGCGGCGGGCCATCCAGGAATGGGCCGTTCAAGCGTGCCGTCCACAAGGACTTGTGGTTTGAGTGCGAGCTTCGCGCGCCGAATCGTGGACTCCGATCGGAGCCGTGGCATCCTATCGGGCCGGAGCTGCCGCCTCCGATCGCGAGAATCATCGGCAGCCCCACCTCCGATTTAAAAGGGCCACGCTCATGCTCGCTCGCGTCTTGCTCGCGATCGACGACTCACGATTGCGCACACGTTTGCGCCGCACGATCTCTCAAGCCGACATGCTTGTGGAGAATGTGGAGAACCAAGACCGCGTGTGGGCGGAGCTCGCGCGCGCGCCGAGCGACATGCTGGTCGTCTCGCGCGGTCTGATCCCCGAGCCGGTCACAGAGAGCATTCAAACCTTTTGCGGTCTGCCCGACGCCCCCGAGGTGGTGGTGCTCGACGTCGGCGGCGACCCGGAGGACCGCGCCCGCC
>JANLUN010000752.1:0-9415 GCA_031363505.1 Planctomycetota bacterium
CGCGCGGATGTGTGCGTCGCCACGCGAGCGCCATGCGGCGAGCGGGCGCAGGCGACTCGAAGGGCACGGCGACCGTGCGCGATCCATTCCGCTCCGGCCGCTCCGGTTCTCCGACCGCGAGCGCCGGAAGCAGCGTCGAACCCATCCCGGCCGCGACCATGTGTCGCAACGTTTCGACGCTCGTGGCGCGAAAGTCCGCGGGGACCGGCTCGACACTCGCATCGGCATCGCGGCAGATCGCGAGCGCTTGCTCGCGCAGGCAGTGACCCTCGTCGAGCAGCAGCACGCGCTCGCCGGCGAGGTCCGCCTCCGTCAGCCGCTGCTTGCGCGCCAAACGATGATCGCGCGGCGTGAGCAACCAGAACGGCTCCTCGAAGAGGGCCGACGTGCTGAGCCCGGTTCCGGGCACGGGGAGTGCGAGGATCCCGGCGTCGAGTCTGCGCTGCGAGAGTTCGTCGAGCACCGCGGACGTCTTGAGCTCGCGGAACACGAGTTCCAGCCGCGGATACGCCGTTCGCAGCGGCGGCACGAGCCAGGGGAGGAGATACGGCGCGAGCGTCGGGATCACACCCAACGAGAGTGGACCCGAGAGGGGCTCGCGACGCGTCTCGACGAGCTCGGCGATCTTCTCGGTCGCATCCAGGACACTCCGCGCTTGCTCGATGATCTCCTCGCCGACGGGCGTCAGATGGACGCCCCTGCTCGAGCGCTCGAAGAGCTTCACGCCGAGCGTCTTCTCGAGTTTCAGGATCTGCGCGGAGAGCGTGGGCTGCGTCACATGGCAGATCGCCGCGGCGCGGCCGAAGTGTCGCGCGTCCGCCGTCGCGACGGCGTAGCGCAGCTCGGTCAGGCTGACGTTCGTGATGTCGATAGACATGTTCGATCGAGAGAATACAGAGTCTCGATTTCGAACGCGCGCGTGGATGGACGAGACTCTCCGTGCACTAGTACCACCTCGTTCCAGGAGTCAGATCCATGTTGACCGTCGGAGATCGTCTACCCACTTTCCGCTTGCATTCCGTCGTTTCCACGGACGCCGGCAAGGAGTTCAGCTTGATCACGGACCAGACGTACAAGGGCCGCTGGCAGGTGCTGTACTTCTGGCCGATGGACTTCACGTTCGTCTGTCCGACCGAGATCGCGGCGTTCGGCCAAGACGCGCGCGACTTCGCGGATCGCGACGCGCAGATCCTGGGCGCGAGCACCGACACGCAATTCGTCCACCTCGCTTGGCGCAAGTCGCACCCGGACCTGAAGGATCTGCCGTATCCGATGCTGGCCGACACGAAGCGCGAGCTTTCGAGCGCGCTGGGCGTGCTGCACAAGGCGGAAGGCGTGCCGCTGCGCGCGACGTTCATCGTCGATCCCGACGGCGTGATCCGCTGGGCGTGCGTCAACGACCTGAAGGTCGGTCGGAGCGTCGACGAAGTGCTGCGCGTCCTCGACGCGCTTCAAACGGACGAGCTGTGCCCGTGCAACTGGAAGGCCGGCGAGAAAACGTTGCAGGTCGCCTGATGGATGCGCTGAAAGCCCTCTCGGAGAGCTGGCCGGATTCGGCACGCGACATCCGACTCAACTTGCAGGTCGTCTTGCAGGAAGGCTCGCTCACGCCGCGTCTTCGATTCGGCATCGCGCTCGCTTCGGCGCTCGCGAGCCGGCAAGGCGAGCTGCGCGAGGCCATCCTGCGCGACGGACGGACGCATCTCGACGAGGCGATGGTGGACGACGCACAGGCGGCCGCCGCGCTGATGTCGATGAACAACATCTACTATCGGTTCCGGCACATGGTCGGGAAGGAGTCGTACCAGCAGCTGCCGGCGCGCCTCCGGATGAATCGCATCGCGAGCCCGAAGACGAACAAGGGCAGCTTCGAGCTCCTGTGTCTGGCGGTCAGCGCCATCCACGGCTGCGAGATGTGCGTGAAGTCGCACGAGCAAGCCGTGCTGGCGAACGGCATTACCGAGGCGCAGGTGAACGACGCGGTACGGATCGCGGCGGTCATCCATGCGGCGGCGGTGACCCTGGAGTCGGTGCCGGCCGACCGCGCCGAGTTCTAGGTCGAATTCGCAGCGCTGCGCGCGGGACGGTGGCAGACCGGCCCGCGCGCGGCATTTTTGCGGGCTCGGCGCGCGAGTTCGGCCCTCTCGGAGACCGAAAGGAAGCTCTCGGAGCTGACCCCTTGCGATCCGCTCGACGGACCCTAACCTGTTGCGCTCCAAGTCCGGGCCGCGGAGGCGCGACCCGACCCCTGCAAGCGGTACGGCATACCAGCGAGCGGGGATTTGTGAACTGCCACAAGGAAGTCCTATGCCCAAGATGAAATCCAAGGGCGCGGTCAAGAAGCGCTTCAAGATCAGCAAGAGCGGCAAAGCCGTGTGCAGCAAGCCGGGCCGCGGCCACATGCACGCGAGCTTCAACGGCAAGGTGAAGCGGGGCCTGCGCCGTCGCATGGTGCTCAACAAGACCTGGTCGAACCTGATCCGCCGGATGACGGAGGCCTGAGCCATGGTACGCGTCACGATGGGCGCACCGCGCCGTCAGAAGAAGGTTCGCTACTTCAAGCAAGCCAAGGGTTTCCGCGGAGGCCGTTCGAAGCTGTGGCGCACCGTCCGCGAGACGTTGCTCCGCGCGTGGGCGTACTCGACGCGCGACCGCCGCGCGAAGAAGCGCCAGTTCCGCCGCCTGTGGATCGTGCGCGTCAACGCCGCCGCGCGCATGCGCGGAGTGTCGTACTCGGTGTTCATCGACGGCTTGAAGAAGGCCGGCATCGAGCTCAACCGCAAGCAATTGTCCGAGATCGCGATCCACGATCCGGCGGCTTTCGACGCGCTGGTGAACGAAGCGCGTTCGGCTCGGACCTGACGAGCGAGCACGGTCTCAAGGCGCATCGCTCGTGAGACTTCGTGCCTCGCGGGCGGGGAGTTCCGATGACTGATCTCGAGTCTAACGACGAGCGAATATTCGCCGAGGCGTTGCAGCGCATCGCCTCGAGCGCATCGCTCGACGAACTGCGGGCCAGCGAGCGCGAGCTCGTCGGCAAGGACGGTCGTGTCGCGGCGCTCTTGGCTTCGATACCGAAGCTCGATCCCGCCGAGCGTCCGCGCCGCGGCCAACTCGCGAACCGGCTGAAACGCGCCGTCGAGGAGAAGGTGCTCGAGCGGCGCGTGGCGCTCGAGGCGGTGGCACTCGAGGGCGAACGCTCGCGCGGCGGCTTCGATCCGACGCTCCCAGCCGCCAAGCAGGAGCGCGGCTCGCTCCATCCGGTCACGCAAGTCACGCGGGAGCTCGAGGACCTCTTCACGAGCATGGGCTACCTCGTGCTCGACGGGCCCGAGGTCGAGCTCGACTGGTACAACTTCGAAGCGCTCAACATCCCGCGCGATCACCCCGCGCGCGACATGCAGGACACGTTCCGCTGCGACCCCGAGGGCAAGCTCGTCCTGCGCACGCACACGTCGCCCGTGCAAGTGCGTGCGATGGAGCGGATGAAGCCGCCGTTCCGCGCGATCGTTCCGGGCAAAGTCTTTCGCCAAGAGACCACCGATGCGTCGCACGAGCACACCTTCCACCAGATGGAAGGGCTCGTCGTCGGCGAGAACATCTCCGTCGGGCATCTCATCGGCGCGATGAAGACGCTCCTGCGCGGTGTGTTCGACCGCGACATCGAGGTGCGGCTGCGTCCGGGTTACTTCCCGTTCGTCGAGCCGGGCTTCGAGCTCGATGCGCGCTGCCCGTTCTGCAAATCCGGCTGCAGCGTCTGTAAGCAGTCGACGTGGATCGAGCTCCTCCCGTGCGGCATGGTGCACCCGAACGTGCTGCGTTCCGGCGGCATCGACCCCGAGATCTGGAGCGGCTTCGCGTTCGGCCTCGGGCTTTCACGTCTCGTGATGCTGCGACACGGCATCGACGACGTGCGCTCGCTCCTCTCCGGCGACCTGCGCTTCCTCGAACAGTTCTAGAGAGACCATGCACATCTCCTATCGCTGGTTGGCGCGACACGTCGATCTCCACGGGATCTCGCCGCAGCGCGTCGCCGAAGACCTGACGCTGTCGACGGCGGAAGTGGAAGGACTGGCGCGCGTTCTGCCGCAACTCTCCGACGTCGTCGTCGGGCACGTGGTCAAGCGCGAGAAGCATCCCGACGCGGAGAAGCTTTCGTACTGCCAGGTCGACGTCGGCGGACCAGAGACGATCGGCATCGTGTGCGGCGCGCCCAACGTCGCCGCGGGACAGCGCGTCGCCGTGGCGACGATCGGCACGACGCTCCCGGGCGACTTCAAGATCAAGAAGTCGAAGATCCGCGGCATCGAGTCGTGCGGGATGATCTGCTCGGAGCGTGAGCTCGGCCTCGGCGACGAGCACGGCGGCATCTGGGTCCTGCCGTCGGATGCGCCGGTCGGACGTCCCGTCGCGGAAGCGCTCGGCGCGGAAGACTGGGTCATCGAGATCGACAACAAGTCGCTCACGCACCGCCCGGATCTCTGGGGACATCGCGGTATCGCGGGCGAGATCGCGGCGATGCACATGCGGCCGCTCAAAGCGCTGCGACTCGAGCTTCCGCCGGCATCAAATGGCACGCCGTTCCCGGTGCGCATCGAGTCGAAGGGTTGCTCGCGCTACATCGCGGTGCCGATCGACGGTGCGACGTCGGGTCGCTCGCCCGATTGGCTGCGCATGCTGCTGCTCGCGGTCGGACAACGGCCCATCGATCTCGTCGTCGACCTCTCGAACTTCGTGATGCTCGACCTCGGCCAACCGAATCATGCGTTCGATCGCACGCGGCTCTCGCCGGAAGGCATCGTCGTGCGCAACGCGCGCGCAGGGGAGACGCTGCGCACGCTCGACGGCGTGCCGCGCACGCTCACCGCCGACGACATGCTGATCTGCTCGGGCGACGAGCCGGTGGCGCTCGCGGGCGTGATGGGCGGCGAGGGTTCGAAGGTCGCGTCGGGCACGAGCTCGCTCCTGCTCGAGGTCGCGACGTTCCAGCCCGCCGTCGTGCGCCGCACCGGACAGCGGCTCGCGCTGCGCACGGATTCGTCGGCGCGTTTCGAGAAGAACCTCGACCCGACGCTGCCTATGAAGGCTGCGGCGCATTTCGTTCGACTCCTCAGCGAGATCCGGCCCGGGCTGGTGCTGCCGTCTGCCCCGACGGACGCAGGCACGTGGACCGATCCGGCGCGCACCGTGCGCTTGCGCGGCGATCGCGTGCGCGCGCGACTGGGCGCGGACATCTCCGACATCGAGATCGCCGACATCCTGAAGCGCCTTCAATTCGGCGTGGAGCGCAACCAGGGCGAGATGCAAGTGCGCGTGCCGTCCGCTCGCGCCACGAAGGACATCGCGATCGAAGAAGACCTCGTCGAAGAGGTCGGACGGATCCATCGATACGGGAACATCGCTGAGCGCGCGCTCGAATCCAAGATTGCGCCGCCGCCGCGCGACGAGGCATGGAAGCGACGGATGCTCGTGCGCTCGCTGCAGGATCGATTGGTGGGCGGCGCGCGCTTCCACGAGACCCTGTCGTATTCCTTTGTGCCCGACGAGATGCTCGCGCAGCTCCGGCTCGGCTCGGTTCCTTATGTCGCCGTCGTCAACCCCGTCGCCGAAGGCCTGTCGAAGATCCGTCGCAGCGTGCTCCCGAGCCTTCTCGTTTCGCTGCAAGGCAACCGGCGCCAGCGCGCGGACGTTCGGCTGTTCGAGATCGGCAAGGGCTACCGCCCCGAGCAAGCGAACGCGCGCGGCGAGCCGCTCGAAGTTCACGAGCTAGCGCTGATTTGGGCCGCACCGCCCGCCGCGAAGAACGCGCGCTTCGATGCGTCGCGCTTCTCGGCGTTGCAGGGCGTGATCGAGGATCTCGTCCACGCGTCGGGCCGCGAACCCATTCAATGGTCGGCGTGCGACGAAGGCGGCGTTCCGACGTGGGCGCATCCAGGCCGTTCTCTCGTCGGGCGCATCGCCGCGGGCGGTCCGGTCGTAGTGACGTTGGCGGTGCTCGAGCCGGCACTCGTTCGCTCGCTCGGACTCGTGGACGAGCTCGCGAGCGACGTCGCGTGCGCGGAGGTCTCCATCGACGCGCTGCTCGCGGCGCCGCTGCGCAAGCCGGGCTACAAACCCGTCCCGAAGTTTCCGGGTGTGAAGGTCGACGTCGCTGCTGCGGTGCCGCAGGAACGGATGGCCGGCGAGCTCGCGTCGGCGATCTCTCGCGCGAGTAAGGGGCTCGTCGAGTCGACGGAGCTCTTCGACGTCTACGCCGGTCCGAATCTCGGTGCCGGCAAGAAGTCGCTCGCGTTCCACGTGCTGCTTCAGTCGGAGAGCCGCACGCTCACCGACAACGACGTGGCGAAGTTCCTCGAGCGATTGGGCCGCGAGATCGAGAGCCTCGGCGGCGAGCTGCGTAAAGAGTAAGCGTCGCGCTCATACGGATCGCGATTGCCGTCGCTCTTCACCGCGCGCCCCGGAAGAACATTCGGACCGCAGGCGCGGTGCGTGCACGCCGAGTAGACTGCACGGTCAGATCGCCACGACGCCCCTCGCGAGAATCGCCCGCGTGGCCGATCATCTGACTCTGCCTTGAAGATCGTTCTCGTCAACCCGCCGAGCCCACCGGAATTCCGCGTCAGCCGCGGCTTGATGGGCGGCTTCGGCATGGCGGTGAACTCGGGCCTCCTGTATCCGCCGATCGAGCTCGCGCACGTGGCCTCGGTTCTCGAAGCGGCCGGCCACGAGGTCGCGATCCACGACAGCGATGCGCGGGGACTCGACGTCGAGGGCGCGTGCGCGTCGATCGTCGCGGAGAAGCCCGGCCTCGTGTGCGTCGATTCGAGCAGCACGTCGCTCGACCAAGATCTGCGACTTTGCCGCGAAGTGCGCGCACGGGCGCGCTGTCCGGTGGCGATCCTCGGCAGTCAGGTTACCTACACGCCGGGCGACATCTTCGCGCACGACAACGTCGACGTCGTCGTGCGTGGCGAGCCGGAGTACACGGTGCGCGAAATCGCCGAGCGAGTCGCGAGCAAACAGAGCCTCGAGGGTGTGGCCGGCACGAGCTGGCGGCGCGGAGCTCTCGGTGGAGAAGTGGTGCACGAGCCCGAGCGCGACAAGATTGGGACGCTCGACGACCTCCCGATTCCGGCGCGGCATCTGATCGACAACAAGGCCTACCACTTCCCGGGGATCGACGGACCGGTCACGACGATCAAGAGCTCGCGCGGCTGTCCGCTGGACTGCTCGTTCTGCGGCTACACGCTGGCGCAAGGCTTGCGCTTCCGATTCCGCTCGCCCGAGAACGTGATCGCAGAACTCGTCGATCTCCACCGCAACCACGGGCTGCGTCACGTGGTGTTCCGCGATCCGATCTTCACGACGCGCAAGGATCGCGTGCACGCGATCTGCGACGGAATCTTGCGCGAGAAGCTCGAACTCGAGTGGCAGTGCGAGACGGCGGTCAAGACGCTCGACCGACCGCTGATCGAGAAGATGGCGCAAGCCGGCTGCACGCACATCTCGCTCGGCGTCGAGTCCGGCAACGCGGAGATCCAGAAGAAGCACTGCGGCAACAAGCTCACGGACATGGACAAGGGTGTCGAGGTGTTCCGCGCTTGCCGCGACAACGGCATCGAGACGCGCGCGTTCTGCATGATCGGCTTCCCCGAGGAGACGCCGGCGATGGTCGAGGAGACGTTCGAGCTCGTCGAGCGTTTCGACCCCGACCAGGTGCAGTTCTGCGCAGTGACCGCGTACCCGGGCACGCCGCTCTACAAAATGCTCCATGGCAGCCGCGAGTTCGACTACGCGCAGATGACGGGATTCCAAGCGCTCGAAGGCAACGAGTTCATGTCGGCGGCGATGATCGAGGCGAAGATCCGCGAGGGGTATCGCCGCTTCTACCGACGGCCCAAGCGCCTCGTGCGCGAGATGAAGAACCCGGTGCGGCTCGCCGGTCGCGTAATCCGCTACTTCACGCTGTTCGCGAAGCGCGCGTGACGCGGTCCGCTGGACGGCGACGTCACATGCTGGTGTAGCGTCGAAGGGTCACGCGAGCGGTGGGCTTGCGCGCGCGTCGGTCAGGCCGCTCACCCGTCGATGTTCCACGCGACGAACGAAGGCGCGTCGCCGACGCTAACTTTCGCCGCTCCACCCGCGCACGTCCTCGTCGATGTGGACACCATCGCGAGCGCGGTCAGGAGAAACCTGACGGGTCCGCTGCGCTCACGCGCACGCGGATGTGTTCTTCAACGCGTGCGGACTTTTCGATCGCGGTAGACTTGGCGCTTCCAACAGACGCGATCTCGCCCCTCGACGTCTACACGCGCGCCACCGTCGGTGCGCACGCGCCCCTCATTCCACGACGAGTCTTTTGCGACATGAACATCTTCCCCTCGCACCGTTCGCCCACAGGCATCACCGCTTCCGTAATCGTCGCGTCCGCGTTCGTGTGCGCCGCGCACGCTCAGTCGCACACTCCCTGGTACCAACTGGGCCGCAAGCCGGTGTCGGACATCGAGTGCGGCGCTCACCTGTTGCCCGCGCCCTACTATGAGATGGCGGGCCAACCGGGAGCCGTGCTTTCCGTCGACGTCGATGCGGACGGCGATCTGGACGTCGTGTGCAGTCATTTCGCCTCGAACGTCCCCGTGACCAGCAAGATTTCCGTCTTCGAGAACGTTGGTGGGGCCGAGTTCGCGCCACCGGTCGAGTACCCAGTCGGAGTGCAGCCCAGGAACATGTCGAGCGCCGACTTGAACGGTGACCTGTTTACGGATCTCGTCGTGGTCAACGTGGACTCGGACAGCATCTCGGTGCTCCTCAACGACGGAACCGGCGTGTTCCTGCCGCAGGTCTCGTATCAACTGTCCCTGGGTTTGGAGAGCGTCGCCTGCGCCGACATGGACGCCGATGGAGACATCGACGTGCTGACGCTCGACTTCCCATCCACAATCCCCAGGGTCTCGGTGTTCATGAATCAG
Source organism: Planctomycetota bacterium (assembly GCA_031363505.1). GTDB lineage: Bacteria > Planctomycetota > UBA1135 > UBA1135 > JANLUN01. Next base: position 8,970 of record JANLUN010000752.1, read on the forward strand.
GGGAACGGAAGCTTGTCCGCGCCCGTGGGCTACTCGTTTTTCGGGGGTGGACAAGGACTGGTTGCGGAGGACCTGGACGGCGACGGAGACACGGATGTCGTCACGATCACCAGCAATCAGGGTTTGCTCACAGTCCTCAAGAACAACGGCAACGGCACGCTCGTCGCGGCCGCGCAGCTCCCAGGTAACATCGCCGGGGGCAACCGTCTCGCTGGCGCTGATCTCGACCAAGATGGTGACGTCGACCTCGTGTTGGGCAGCAGCCCCGTGAAGGTGTGCCGCAACAATGGCTTCGGTACGTTCACCCTCGATGCCACCTACAACACGCCGCAATACACGGTGTCCTCTCTGAAACTCGTGGAGATCGACGGTGATAGCGATGTCGACATCGTGCTCATGACGAGTGCGGGGGTCGTTCTCATGCGCAACAACGGCAACGGCACGTT
>JANLUN010000756.1:0-9858 GCA_031363505.1 Planctomycetota bacterium
CTGCGATCGAGGCACGCCCGAACTCACGCTTCGGTGCTGGACGCACTTCGCCGCCGAGCGCCTGGCACATCCACTGCATGCCGTAGCAAATCCCGAGCACAGGAACGCCTAGCTGCAGGATCGCTTCGGGCACCACCGGCGCATCAGCGGCGTACACCGATGCCGGTCCGCCGGACAGGATCACGCCGCCGAGGTCCATCGCCGCGGCGACTTCGAGTGCGCGGCGTGGAGGAGCGATCTCGCAGTAGCTGCCCGCCTCGCGCACGCGGCGCGCGATGAGCTGTGCGTACTGCGCGCCGAGGTCGACGACCAATATCCCGCGCGGAACGCTCTTCATTCCTGATTGTGGAAGTAGTTCGAAGACTCTTTGGTGATCGTGACGTCGTGCGGATGACTCTCGCGCACACCGGCGCTGGTCACGCGCAGGAATTGCGCGCGTTCCCACAACTCGGGGATCGTTCTCGCTCCGACGTAGCCCATGCCCGCGCGCACGCCGCCGATCAGCTGGTACACGTAGCTCGAAAGCTTGCCGCGATACGGAACCATGCCTTCGATGCCCTCGGGGACGAGCTTGTCGGTGTCGCGCACGTCGGCCTGGCGATAGCGCTCCTTCGAGCCTTGCTGCATCGCGCCGATCGAGCCCATGCCGCGCACGGCTTTGAACGAGCGGCCTTTGTACAGGATCACTTCGCCCGGACTCTCTTCGAGTCCCGCGAACAGGCTCCCGAGCATCACGCACGACGCACCCGCGGCGAGCGCCTTGACGACGTCGCCCGAGAAACGAATGCCGCCGTCCGCGATCAGCGGCACGCCGCTGTCCTTGAGCTCGTGCGCGACCTCGCGGATCGCGGTGAGCTGCGGCACGCCGACACCGGCGACGATGCGCGTCGTGCAGATCGAACCTGGACCGATGCCGACCTTCACGCCGTCGACGCCGGCCGCGACTAGATCGCGCGCGCCTTCGGCCGTCGCCACGTTGCCGGCGACGACGTCGACGTCGAAGCGGCGCTTCAACTCCTTCACCGTCGTCATCACGTTCGAGCTGTGCCCGTGGGCCGTGTCGACGACCAAGACGTCGACACCCGCGCTGACGAGGCCCTCGCAGCGCTCGTAGTCGAGCACGCCGACGGCGGCGGCGACGCGCAGGCGGCCGCGCCGGTCCGTGGCGGAGTTCGGATACTTCGCCAGCATGTCGACGTCCTTCATCGTGATCAGGCCCTGCAGCCGCATGGCCTTGTCGACGATGATCAGCTTCTCGACCTTGTGCTTGTAGAGGAGCTGGCGCGCTTCCTCGAGCGACGTTCCCGGCGGCGCCGTGACGAGGTTCTCGCGCGTCATCAGTCTCCCCACCGGCGTGTCGTCGCTGGTTTGGAAGCGGCAATCGCGGCGCGTGAGGATCCCCACGACCGTCTTGCCCTCGACGATCGGGAGACCCGAGATGTTGTGCCGCGTCATGATCTCGCGCGCCTCGCGGATCGTCGCGATCGGCGCGAGCGTCACGGGGTCGAGGATCACGCCGTTCGCGGAGCGCTTGACCTTGTCGACCTCGCGGATCTGACCCTCGGTCGACAGATTGCGATGGATGACACCGATGCCGCCTTCGCGCGCCAGCGCGACCGCGAGCTTCTCCTCGGTGACCGTGTCCATCGCGGCCGACGAGATCGGAATCGAGAGCGCGACGCCGCGCGAGAAGCGCGTCCCAAGTTGCGCGTCCTTCGGGATGACGTCCGAGTGGCGTGGGACGAGGAGCACGTCGTCGAACGTCAGGCCCTCGCTCAGGTCGTGGTCGCTCACGGCGCGACCCTCCTTCCGGAGCTACGAACACAATTCCGGGGCGCTCTCCACGGCGATCGGCCGCGGACTTGGTCGGGGATGGGTTCCAAGACCTGATGCTAACGCGTCGACGCGCGGCATCAAGCGCGACGACACCGCGTGGGCGCCTTCGGACCTGGAAAAATAAGAGGGCCCGACAACGACACACGAGGTGGCGCTGCCGGGCCCCAAGAAGGAGGAGATGCCCTCTTTTCGACCACGCCCGAGCGGTGCATAAGCGGTTATCTGATTTCTTTCCGGGTGGTCGACAGCGGTCCATTCGGAGGCACGCTGCGACCGAAAAGAAGGCGCGCGCGCTCCCGCTCGCGCCGCTGTCCATGCCGCCCCCCTCCACCGCCCGCGGCGTTGAGCCGCGAGAGTCGCGCCCTAACATGTCCGCGCGCCCGGCGGCTCCCGTCGACGCGCTTGAGCACAGCGTGACGTTCCAATTGGACTTGGCGAATACGACCTCCCCCGCGCGCGTGGCCGTCGTCGGCGCGGGCTTCATCGCCGACTTCCATCTGAGCGTCCTCGCCGGCATCGAGGGCATCACGCTCGTCGCGATCTGCGACCCTGATCGCTCGCGCGCGGAGAGCCTCGCGAAGCGCTACGGCATCGCGCACGCCGTCGAGCGCGTGGACGAACTCGCGCGCCTCGGCGTCACGGTCGCGCATCTGTGCGTCCCTCCGGACTTGCATCGGACGCTCGCCAAAGAGCTGCTCGAGAGCGGGATCGGACTCTTCGTCGAGAAGCCGTTCGTGCTGGCGAGCTCGCAGGCGCGCGAGCTCGCGGATCTCGCGCGCGAACGCGCACTCCCGATCGGCGTCAATCACAACAACCTGCACCATCCGGCGTTCGTCCGGCTTCGTGATCGCGTCGCGGCGGGCGAGATCGGACGCGTCGAGCACGTCCAGGTCACGTTGTCGGTGCCGCTCATGCAGCTCGACGCCGGAGATTTCGGTCACTGGATGTTCCGCGAGCCGCACAACATCGTCTTCGAGCAGGCGGTCCACCCGCTGTGCCAAGTGCATGCGCTGATCGGACGCGTGCAATCGGCCACCACCACGCTTCTCGGAACGCGCGAACTCCACCCAGGGCAAGTCTTCCACGACCGTTGGTCCATCGCGGCGCAAGGCGAGCGCGGCACCGCGCAGGTGTATCTGGCTTTCGGACAGGGCTTCACGCGCAGCACGCTGCAAGTGATCGGCAGCGACGGCTCGCTCGAAGCGGATCTCTTCCACAACCAGCTCGCAGGCGAGACGAAGACGTACTGGCTCGACTTCTGGAACAGCTTCCTCGCCGGCTGGACACGCGGCGGCGCGCTGCGCCGCGATGCACGGCGCGTTCTCGTTCACTACCTGAAGTTCACGCTCGGACTCGGCCGGCGCGAGGACGCGTTCTACGTCGGCATGCGCGAATCGATCCGCTCGTTCCACGGCGCGCTCGCGAAGGGCACGTCGTTGCCGACCGATGCGAACGCCGCCGCAGAAGTGCTCGAGTGGTGCGAGGCGACGCTGCGCGGAGTCCCCAATCCCATCGCGCCGAAGTTCACTCCGCGGGCGCCGCGCGCCGCGCGTCCCGGTGAAGTCGTCGTGCTCGGCGGGACCGGGTTCCTCGGCACGCGCGTGTTGGCGAGGCTTCACGAGCGCGGACTTCCGACGACGACACTCGTGCGCCGCATGCACGCGCTCCCTCCGGGCATCCAGTCGACGGCACACACGGGCGAGCTGCGACTCGTGCCGGGGAGTCTCGAAGATCCCGCTTCGCTCGAGCGCGCGCTGCAAGGCGCCGACGTCGTGCTGCACTTGGCGACGGGCGGCGGCGACACGTGGGAGAAGGTCGAGCGCGCGATGGTGCAAGGCACGATCGCAGCCGCCGAAGCGGCGTTGAAAAACCGCGTGCGACGGTTCGTGTACGTGTCGTCGATCGCGGCGCTCTACACGGGGCACGACTGCGGCGTGCGCGAGATCGAGGACAGCGTGGAGCTCGATCCGAAGCCCGAGCTGCGTCCGCTCTACTCGCGCGGCAAGATCGCGGCCGAGCAAGCGCTGATGCGCATGTGGAAAGAACGCGGTCTGCCGCTCACCATCGTTCGACCGGGCGTCGTGCTCGGCGCGGGCACGCCGCTGCAGCACTCGGGATTCGGACTCTGGGCGCGCGACAATCACTGCATCGGCTGGGGAAGTGGAGACACGCCGCTGCCGCTCGTGTGGGTCGACGACGTCGCCGACGCGCTGGTCCTGCTCGCGTCGCACGACAAGCGCGACCTCGACGGACGGGCGCTCAACCTATGCGCGAGACCGTCGCTCACCGCGGCCGACATGGTCGCCGAGCTGCGCCGTGCGTCCAATCGCGACCTGCACTTCCATCCGCGCGCGCTGCTCCTGTCGCAGACGATGGAGATCGGGAAGTGGCTGGTGAAGATCGCCGGACGGCGGCCCGGCGTGGAGTTCCCGTCGTGGCGCGACGTCAAGGCGCGCGCGCTGCCGGTGCCGTTCACGTCGCGAACGGCGCGCGAGAAGCTGGGCTGGAAGCCCGTCGAGGAGCGCGCGGCGTTCTTGGAGCGCACGGTAAACGTGTACGCGCCGCGGCGCTGATCGACCGCGCGCCGAGTCCGGTCGCCCGCGCTTCAGTTGGCATCCGTCAGGGGTCGAAGAACCGCCGTTCCCCAGTCCCCGCGGCCGATCGTCCCCTTCACGGAGTGCCTCGCGTGCAACTCGAAACGCTTTCCTACTCGCTGACTCAAGGTTGGTCGACCCGTCCGTTCCCTCCGCTCGACTCCGAGCGCACGCTCGTGATCGTCTTCGGAGCGGCGCGCTTCGTCGACGACCCGGCGCCGATCGCGGCGTTGCGCGCGGCCTACCCGCGGTCGCACGTCGTCGGCTGCTCTACGTCGGGTGAGATCTTCGGCGCGGCGCTGTCCGACGATTCGCTTTCGGTCGCCATCGCGTGCTTCGATTCGTCCGACGTCGAGACGGCCAGCGCCGACGTCGCCGGCGCGACCGGCTCGTTCGCGGCCGGCCGCGATCTCGCGCTCTCGCTGACGCGCGCAGACCTGCGCTCCATCATGGTCCTGTCGGACGGACTGAACGTGAACGGCAGCGAGCTCGTCCGCGGCGTGAACTCCGTGGTCCCCAAGTCGGTCGTCGTGACCGGCGGGCTCGCGGGCGACGGCGCGCGCTTCCAGCGCACCTGGGTGCTCGGCGAGAACGGTCCGCGCGCGGGTCTCGTCTCGGCGGTCGGCCTGTACGGCGATCATCTGCGCGTCGGGCACGGTTCGAAGGGCGGCTGGGACGTCTTCGGGCCCGAGCGCCGCATCACGCGCGCGACAGGGAACGTGCTCTACGAGCTCGACGGGCGGCCGGCGCTCGCGCTGTACAAGGAGTACCTCGGCGAGCGCGCCGCGGGGCTGCCGGCCACGGCCCTGCTGTTCCCGCTGGCCCTGCGCGCGAGCTCGGAGGACGACAAGGTGCTCGTGCGCACCGTGCTTGCGGTGGACGACGCTACGCAGTCGATGACGTTCGCCGGCGACGTTCCGCAAGGACATCTGGCGCAACTGATGCGCGCGAACTTCGAGCGCTTGATCGAAGGCGCGTCGAACGCCGCGCTGCACACGCTCGCGCCGGAGAGCGGCGCACACGCGCGTGACGTGCTTTCGATCGCGATCTCGTGCGTCGGACGGCGGTTGATCCTGGGAGAACGCACCGAGGAAGAGATCGAGGCCGCGCTGGAAGAACTTCCGAAGGGCACGCGCCAGATCGGCTTCTACAGCTACGGCGAGATCTCGCCCTACGCCCAGGGCCACTGCGACCTGCACAACCAGACGATGACGCTCACGACGATCTGCGAGACCTGACCGGATGCTCCACCGCCTGATCCAGCGCCAACTGCAGCGCTGCGGCATCGACGAGCGAAGCCCGCCGTCCGATGCCGCGGCGTGGCAGACGCTCCTGGATCGCATCAGCAACACCTACCGCCAGGCGGACGAAGACCGGCGGATGGAAGAGCACTCGCTCGTCGCACTCTCCGCCGAAATGCTCCGGCTGAACGACTCGTTGCGCGCGTCCGAAGCGAGCCTCGCGGATGAACGCGACACGCTGCAGGCCGTGATCACGTCGCTGGGCGACGGCCTGTGCGTGCTCGATCGCGATGGACTGTGCGAGTTCATCAATCCCGAGGGTCGGCGCCTCTTCCGTTGCGGCGACGAGGAGACGGGCCATCGTCCGCTGCTCGAGATGTGCACGCCGCTACGGGCAGCCGACGTGACGAGCGGGACGCGCACGCGCGACGAGGACGGCGTCTTCGCGCGCCACGACGGGACGAGCTTCCCCGTCTCCTACGTGCTCAATCCGATCGTGCGCGACGGCCACGTCTCGGGCGCGGTGCTGGTGTTCCGCGACACGAGCGAGCGCAAGCGCGCCCAGGACACGCTCGAGCGCGAGCACCGCAAGCTCCACCAGATCATCGTCGAGGCGCCGATCCCGATGGCGCTCTTCGACGCGCAGATGCGCTACTTGGCGCACAGCCAACGCTGGATCCAGGACTACGAGCTCGGGGGACAGACCATCCTCGGCCGCTCGCACTACGAGGTGTTTCCGGACATAGCCGAGCGCTGGAAGTCGATCCACGCGCGCTGTCTCAACGGCGAGGTGCTCACCAACCCCGAGGACGTGTTCGAGCGCTCCGACGGCTCGAAGATCTATCTGCGCTGGGCCGTGCATCCCTGGTACACGATCGAAGGCGAGATCGGCGGCGTGGTGATGGTCACCGATCGCGTCGACGACCTGGTCAAGGTGCGCGACGCGGCGCTCGAGACGGCGCGCCTCAAGAGCGAGTTCCTGGCCAACATGAGCCACGAGATCCGCACGCCGATGAACGGCGTGATCGGGATGACGGAGCTGCTCTTGCGCACGGAGCTCGACGCCGAGCAGCGGGACTTCACGGAGACCATCCGCAGTTCGGCCGACATGCTGCTCACGATCCTGAACGACATCCTCGACTTCTCGAAGATCGAAGCCGGTCGGATGGACGTCGAGCGAGTCCCACTCGATCCGCGCACGCCGGTGAAGGAGGTCCTCGATCTGCTCGCGGAATCGGCGCGCCGCAAATCGCTCGACGTCTCGCAGATCGTCGAGCGCAGCGTGCCCGACCACGTGCTCGGCGACCCCGTGCGACTGCGGCAGGTCCTCACGAACCTGATCGGCAACGCGATCAAGTTCACCGCTCGCGGCGAGATCAAGGTGACCGTGCGGATGGAGCGCGGGCAGCTGTATTTCTCCGTGACCGACACGGGCGTCGGCATCCCGCACGAGGCGCGCGGCCGGCTGTTCCAACCGTTCTCCCAAGCCGACGGGTCGACGACGCGTAGGTTCGGTGGAACCGGCCTCGGCCTCTCGATCTCGAAACGGCTGGTCGAGCTGATGGACGGCGAGATCGGCGTCGAGAGCGAGTTCGGTGTCGGGAGCACGTTCTGGTTTCGGTTGCCAGCCCTGCGCGTGGAGACCCGCGGTTCGCCGGTCGCACTGCGGGGCGGAACGCGCGCTCCCGCGTGGCCCGAGCACGGTGAATGCGCGCGGCCGCGCGTGCTGCTCGCCGAGGACAACGTCGTGAACCGCCGGGTCGCGATCCGCATGATCGAGCGTCTGGGCTGCACCGTCGACGTGGCGATCGACGGCCGCAGTGCCCTGACTGCCGCTGCGCAGAACGACTACGCGCTCATCCTCATGGACTGTCACATGCCGGACCTCGACGGACTCGAGGCCACGCGCGAGCTGCGCCGGATCGAGGCGGGAACGCAGCGTCACGTCCCGATCGTGGCGCTCACCGCCAACGCGATGGGCGGCGACCGGCAGCGTTGCATCGCGGCCGGCATGGACGACTACCTCTCGAAACCGATCGAGATGGCGGAGCTGGAGCGGACGATCGTGCGTTGGATCCCAGCGCTCGCGCGTGTCCGTTCGTAGGCGCGCGTCCCGCGACATGCGCGCGGCGTGCACGGTGCGCGTGATACGATTCCAACGATGACGATCGGCTCGGCGAGCAAGGCACCCGCGGTGCGCACTGAACGCGTCCCGTGTCCGATCTGCGGGAAGCACGACGCGCGGAGCTACAAGCCGAACATGTACCGGCTCCGCGACGTGCGGTTCCATCTCGTGCGCTGCCCGTGCGGCATGACGTACGTCGATCCGCGGCCCGACGGACCGACGCTCACGTCGATGTACGCCGACGAGAGCTACTACACGGACGGCTACAACCTCGGCGTCGAGACCGAGAACTACTTCGACAGGCAGGACGAGCTCGTCGCGCAGTACGAAGGCACGGCGCGCGATCTCGCACGCGAGATCGGCCGCACGGGAGAGCTGTTCGAGCTCGGCGCCGCCGGCGGATTCTTCCTCGAAGGTGCGCGCCGCGCGGGGTTTCGCGTGCGCGGCGTGGAGTTGTCCCCTCCCGCGGCGGCCTACGCGCGTGAAAAGCTCGCGCTCGACGTGTTCGAGGGCGATCTCGCGGACGCGCCGTATTCACCGGGCATGTTCGACGTCGCGTACGCCGACAACGTGCTCGAGCACACCACGGCTCCCGATCAGGTGCTGGCGCAGCTCGCACGCTTGCTCCGGCCGGGCGGACACCTCGTGATCATCGTCCCGTCGTACGTGAACTCGATCTACTTCCGATTCATGCTCGCGGCGGGGCGCATGCTGCCGAAGCGTTTCCTCGGACGCGAACTGCTGCGCATCCTGAAGCTCGACGCCGATCACGACGGCGGGCCGCCTTATCACATCCTCGAGTTCGACAAGCGCGCGCTGGTGCGTCTCGTCGAGAGCGCGGGTTTCACCGTGGAGAGCGTCGCGGGATCGGTGCCACTCCCCGCTCACCTCTTCAAGGTTGCGCATCCGAGTCTGCGCACGCGTCTCCTGCGCAGCGCGTTCCGCACGATGGACGCGCTGATGCGCTGGGGGCTGTTGCCCGGCGCGCGCCTGCGCCTGCTTGCGCGACGCGGCTCGGCCGCCGCTCAGTCGTCGAGCGGGTAATCGCTCCACGCGATGCCCGCGGCGAACGCGCGCGCGAGCTCCGCGTCGTTCGGACCGAGTCCGAGAACGAGCGGTGTGTCGGCGTCCATCCGATGCACGAAGTGCAGCGCAGCGCCGAAGCCGCGCCATGCGTCGGCGGCGTGTTCGCGCGGAACGAACGTCGCGAAGCCGGAGGTCGGACGCGCGTCGTCGAAGCTCTCGGCAAAGCCGAATCCAAGTCCGATCCAGAACGAGCGCTCGTTCCCAAGAAGCGCGGCGCACTCCTCGATCGGCGCGCGTTCGCTCTCGATGCCGCGCTCGAGCAACTTGCCGCACAGCGCGCCCGCTCCGCGCACGAGATCCGCGCGCATTTCCGGCGCGGCGCGCAGCGGCAGCGCAGCGCTCGAGGTCAGCATCGCACGCGTGTTCGACTCGAGGCCGGGCGCGATCGTGCCCATGCCCACGCCCTCGACGAGCAGGCTCGATAGGCGCGGCGAACGGCGTGCGACGTCGGGGAGCGACTCTTCGAGAGCGCGCAGTCCGGGCTCGGTCTGGCCGAGGACGAACCGGAGCGTGATCCCGGCACCGCGAGCGAGATCGCCGTGCAATCGCTCCGGGTAGCCGTCGAGGATCGGATCGAGCTCGAAATCGACGTCGAGCACCGACGTGCCCGGCGTCGGCGGCGGACGATTCGTTCCGACTTGCACCGCGGCCAGGTTGAACCCGATCGACGTGGTGACGCGTTGATCAAGCGGTGCGGGCAGTCGATCGATGTGCGCGATGATCTCATCCTTCGTCAGCCCGGTGCGCACCGCGATCAATCCGCGGCCGAGCTGCGCGAGGTTGTAGCCGACGTAGCGGCTGCCCACGTTCGTGCGCGCGAAGCTCCAATCGACGACCGCGAGGTTGAACAGCCCGGTGAAGAGCACCGCACCGGCGAGGAGCACGCCGGCCTTGCGCGCGAGAGCGCCGCGCGCCCACAGCTCACTCGCGACGATCGAGATCATCAGGGTCGCGAACACGAGATGCGGGAGGAAGT
>JANLUN010000768.1:0-3607 GCA_031363505.1 Planctomycetota bacterium
GGCTGGCCGAAGCGGTTCGCCAAGGCGAGATCGAGATCTCCGTCTCCGTCGAGGTCTGCTGCGGTGACGGACGAGGCGTACAACACTCCGCTGCCGGCTCCGACGGAGAGCGGCGTCGAGCCGAAAACTCCGGGGCTTTGCTGGAAGAAGACGTTGAGCGGCGGGCTGCCACCGCTCGCCGAGACGAGATCGAGATCCTCGTCGCCGTCGAGGTCGGCCGCGACGACGCCAGTCGAACCGTGCATGCTCGAGGTTCCGAGGGAGAGCGGAGTCGAGCTGAAGACGCCGGGACTCTCCTGGAAGAACACAATGAGCTCGTGGCCGACGTTCGACGCGGCGAGATCGAGGTCGCCGTCACCGTCGAGATCCGCTGCGGTGACGCGCTCGGGACGAATGAAGCCCGCCGCGCCTCCGACGGAGAGTGGTGTCGAGCTGAAGACGCCGGGGCTCTCCTGGAAGAAGACGGCGAGCTTGGTGTACGCGTAATTCGCGGAAGCGAGGTCGACATCGCCGTCCCCATCGAGGTCCGCCGCAACCACGGAGCTCGGCCCCCACGTCACGCTCGAGTTTCCAAGGGAGAGCGGAGTCGAGCCGAAGACACCGGGGCTTTGCTGGAAAAAGACGGTGAGCGTGTGGCTGCCCTCATTCGCCGAGGCGAGATCGAGATCTCCGTCACCGTCGAGATCCGCTGCGGTGACGCGCATGGGCCGGTCCGTCACGCTCGCGTTTCCAAGGGAGAGTGGCGTCAAGCCGAAGACGCCGGGGCTCGTTTGGAAGAAGACGGTGAGGTTGTCGCTGTCCTGGTTCGCAGAGGCAAGATCGGCATCCCCGTCGCCGTCGAGGTCGGCCGCGACCACGGACTCGGCGCGGTCCGTCACGATCCAGTTTCCAAGCGTGAGCGGCGTTGGGCCGAAGTCGCCCGGGCTCTCTTGGAAGAAGACTTTGAGCGCACTGTCGTTGTGGTTGCCCGACGAAGCAAGATCGAGATCCCCGTCACCGTCGAGGTCCGCTGCGATGACGGAGCTGGCGCCGTACATCACGCTCGTGTCCGCAACCACCACCGGCTCCGTGTCCAGCGTCGGGCGAATCCGCTTGGGCGCCTCGGTCGATCCTGCGACGCCCGTCTCGGCATCCATCGGTATCGCGCGGAGCTGCACCGGGCCGCCTTCGGGGACGTCTGCGCTATCCCACACGAAGGTGTCGCGCGTTCCGATCGGCGACGGTCGCCCCACGGACGATGGTATTCGCACTCGAAACGGCTGAGCCGCGGTCAACGCGGGCGCGAAACTCGTCGACACGTGCACCACGTGATGCGTGAGCTCGAGGTCCTCGATAATGCGCCGCTGCTCGAGGCCTCCGCCCACGTAGAGATCGTGCTCGGCCGAGAGGGCGAGCACGAGCAAGTCGTCCGCGCCGGTGGCGATCGAGGCGGCTGGCGCGGGAAGCTCCGAAAGAAGTCGGAACGCTCGATTCGCGCTAGGGCCTCCCAGATCGATCGCCGTCAGATCCCACGTTCCGTCGCCGGGCTCGCTCCGTGTGATCGCGAGCAAACGACTGCCCGATCGATCGACTGCCAGCGCTCGGGGGAGAGAGATCGCGTGTCCGAATTCGCCACGGCGAACGACGGGAGGCGCGACGATCGGTCGCCGCTCGAGCGTATCGAGCCGGATCCAGACGATTCGGCCGGTTCCGTCCGCAGTTTCGGCGTCACGCTCAGCCACGTAGACGCGATTGGTGTTCAGCGGATCGATCGCGACACCCCACGGCGTGGCGAGATCGTCGAAGAGCGTCACTGCGCGCGCGGGCAGTGCGTCCGAGAACTCGAGTCGAATCAACGAGCTGCCGACGGTCACGAGCGCTGAGCTCGAGCCTTGGCTCCCAAGCCCGCGGATCGGGCCGGACTCGGTCGAGCCGTCGAACGCGATCAATGGCGTGATCGCACCGTTCGCGAGAGTGACGCGTGTCAGGCGCCAGACTCCCGCGCTGTCCGATGCGACGATCACGCTCTCTTCGCCGTGCTCGAGCGCCATCGCAGTCGGCTCACCTGGAGCCGCCGGAACGAGCGCGCGCACGACGCCGGTCGCCAGATCGATGCGTCGCAAGCGCCATGCACCGGCGCTCTGTCGATCGAGCACGAGCGCTTCGATCCCGTCGCCGATGGGAAGCGCTGCGACCGGACGAGCGAGCGGATTGCTCTCCCATGTCGCCGCGATCGGTCTCGGAAGCTTCGACGCGCGCAGGATTTCGAGCTCGCGACCGACGAGGCCGTGAGCCAGGATCGACGCCGCGCTCGTCGCGAGCTCGGGCAAGCGCACGGAGTCCGCGTCGATCGGCACGACGCTTCCTTCGACCCACGTCGGGTACTCCGTGCAGATGTGCTTCTCTTGGCGTTGCTCCGGATCCGTGAGGATCGCGTCGATCTCGGCCGGAGTGTTCGGCAGCGGCGGGAACCCCACCTCGCTCGATCGCTTCCACTGGAACACGACCTCGACCTCGTCCGACTCCTGGTCGCTCACCGTGTACGGAATCGGGATGCCCGCCCGCTGATCGTCATTGAGGATCAGCAATCCCTCGCTCACCGTCGCGATCGGCTCCGCGTTGTTGTCGACGTAGAACACTGGCGTCGACACAGCGTCGCCCGTGGCCACATCGTCGCTGGGCGTGAAGCGCAGCACGACGTCGTGCTCTTGGTGCGCGAGGTCGAAGCTCGTATTCCAGAAGAAGAAGAGGTCCGTGCCCTCTGCGTCGGCCACCACCGCGCCGAACGCGAGCTCCGGCGTCGGCTGGATCGATGGAATGCCCGCCGGGCGCGCGATCCTCCAACCGGCGTCGGGCACGTCGCCGACGATGTCGAACTCGACCCGGATCGAGATCGTGTCGCTCGACGAATCGGCCACGGTGAACGGCAGCGCGGCGATGCCGACGACCTCTTGTTCCTTCGGCGACTGTGCCTCGACGACTTGCGGCGGATCGTTGCCGATGCCCGCGTGAGTATTGGCGGCGGGCAAGAGCTCGCTCGAGCCCGCGAGGTGCGCGAACACGCGCGCGTCCTCGACGAAGCCGCCGTCGTCGGGGAGCAGCGCTTCCGACGCGAAGTCCCACTGGAATGCGTACTGCACGCCGCTCGCGGACGTGGCGAGCGTCGCGGGATTGGACGGTGGCGCCCGGATCCCCGCGACGGGCGCGATGTGCGAGATGAGCTGCGGCGGCGAGCCCGGCACTTCGTACAGGAGCTCGACGCTCGCCGCATCGCTCTCGGGATCGCGCAGCGTGAACTGCACGCGGCATGCGTGCGAGTCGTTCGCATCGGTGACGGTGAAACCGGCGATCGAAGGTGGTGCGTTGCCGCCGCCGCTGCTGCCGCCACTGTTGCTGCTACCGCCACTGCTGCCGCCGCTGCAACCGGCGAGCGAGGTCGAGCACACGGTGATCACAGTCAGCGGTGCGGCGATCAGTAGTGATGCGCAGCGGGATGAGTGGGGGGGCTTCATGTGCATCACGTCGTCTTGGGTACGTGCCTCAGTGGTTGTTCCAGAAGACGGTGAGCGTCCGGCTGCCTTGGTTCGCCGACATGAGGTCGAGATCCGCGTCGCCGTCGAGGTCGGCC
>JANLUN010000790.1:0-3473 GCA_031363505.1 Planctomycetota bacterium
GGCCGACCGTCTTGCTGGCCTCGACGTCGAACTCAGGGCGGACATCGAGGCCGGTCTCGGCCGCGAATCGCCGGATGAGGGGCTCCGCGAACTCCTGGTCGAGCGCGCAATACACGACGAGGTCGGGCTGCTCGCCGCATCCGAAGGCGAATAGAGACAGGAAGAGAACGATCGCCAAGCGGGAGGGAGCGTGTGCTGAGGTCATGGAGGCCGGACTAGTCGGGATTGGACGGCGAGACACGCGCAGAGCGTAGCAATATGCGCCGGGCCCTGGCGTGCACGAGCGTGCCCCGAGACAGGTCGCTCGCTTTCCCTGCGAACTCCCCAAGGTCGGCGCCGAGCACGCCGTTCGAACCGCGCTTCGCCGACCGAAACTCGTGGACCGCCATCCCAGGAAAACTTGACCATGCTCTCACTCGCGTTGTCGATCGCGTCTGCCGTCGAGCCCATCTCCGTGCCCTCGAAGATCGAGGCGGTGACTCTCTATGGAAGCTCCGCGCTCGTGCGGCGGGAAGCGAGCCTGCCGGGCAGCGGGACGTTCGTGCTCTCAGGCCTTCCGTTCGCGCTCGATCGAAAAAACGTGCGCGTGCGCTGCGAAGGCGGCGACGTCGCGAACGTCGAGGTGCGCGAGCGCATCCTGGACAAGGCGCCGAATGAACGCATGCAGGCGTTGCGGGAGCGGACGATCGCGCTGCGTCGCGAGCTCGATGTGATGGAGGACGAGCGCAAAGTGCTGCAAGCGATGCGTGAGCACGTGCAGCAGCTGATGAAGCTCGATCTGTCCGCGCACTCGACCGACGTGCAGACGGGCAAGTCGTCCGTCGAAGCATGGGGCGCGAGCTACGACTTCCTCGCGCAACGTCTCGCGGGGAACACGAGTGCGCTGCGCGAATTGCAGTGGAAGATCGACGACAAGTCGCAGGCGATCCAGGCGGCGCAGACGGAACTCGGCCAGCTCCAGGGCAGCGGGGCCGTGCACGTCTACGACGTCGTGGCCGATGTGGTCGGCGACGGATCGCGGACGCTCGAGGTCGAGTACTTCGTGGGCAGCACGGGTTGGGAACCGGCGTACGACTTGCGCACCGCGAAGGATCTGTCGAGGGTCGAGCTCACGTATCGCGCGCGCGTCTGGCAGCAAACGGGCGAAGACTGGGACGACGTCGAAGTGAATCTGTCGACGGCGCGACCGCAGAAGGGTGCTCAAGGACCGGAGCTCTCGCCGGTGTGGCTGAGTCTCTGGCAGCCCGCGGCGCTCGCCGCTTGCGCAGCGCCGAAGGATCGCCTCGAAGGACTGGGGTATCTGGGCAGCGGAGCGTCCGAACGCGAGAACGCGGACGCGCTCTCCGCGCCGCGTCCCTACGCGAGCGTGGAGAACGAAGGTCTCTCGGTCCGCTTCAAGCTCGCGCGTCGCGAGACGATCGAGTCGCGCGAGCTGCCGACGACCGTGCTCGTCGGCACGGGCGATCTCGCGATCCGGCCCGAGCGCTACACCGCACCGTCGCTCGACCCGACGGTCTGGCTGCGCGCGCGGACGAAGAACACGAGCACGTGGGCGCTCCTGCCCGGCACCGCCGCGGTCTTTTTCGGCGCGGACTTCCTCGGCAACGCGGCGCTCGAAGCGGTGCAGCCCGGTCAAGAGTTCACGCTGGCGCTCGGCGCGGATCCGGGGCTCACCGTCGTGCGCACGCAGATCGACGACTTGAACAAGGGCCCGGGATTCCTGTCCTCGACGAACTCGAAGATCGACGGTTGGCGCATCCACCTCGAAAACCACTCCACGGTCGGCGCGAACACCGATGGAAGCGTCGACGTGATCGTGCGCGAAGTGCTGCCGCGCGCGCAGGACGAGCGCATCGACGTCGAGATCTCGCGCGCCGAGCCCAAGCCCTCGAGCGACGCACGCTGGAAGCAGGACATGGACGAGAAAGGGATTCAGACGTGGGTCGTGCGCGTGCCGAAGTCGGGCCAGTCCGACATCGTGTTCCAGACGACGGTCGAGTACCCGAAAGACACGCGCATCGTGCACAATTGAGTCGCAATCGCGCGCCAGCGCCGCGCGCTCCCGCTCGACGATCCTGTGAACGGAAAATTCGAAGATCGAATCGGCCTCGATGCGCCTCGGCACGTTTTCGTCACCGGGGGCACGGGCTATCTGGGCGCGGCGCTCATCGCACGGCTTCTCGAGCGCGGTCACGTCGTGAAGGCGCTCGTGCGCACCGGATCCGAGCACAAGCTCCCGCACGGTGCGCAACCTGTGATCGGCGATGCGCTCGACGCGCGCACGTTCTCCGCGCATGTCGCGCCGTGCGATACGTTCGTGCAACTCGTCGGCGTCGCGCATCCGGCGCCGTGGAAAGAGCGTCAGTTCCGCGAGATCGATCTCGCGTCGGTGCGCGCGAGCGCCGAAGCGGCGGTCGCCGCTCGCGTTCGTCACTTCGTGTACGTCAGCGTCGCGCAACCGGCGCCGGTGATGCGTGCGTACGTTCGTGTTCGAGCCGAGTGCGAGGCACGGATCCGCGCGTCGGGCCTCTCGGCCACGATCGTGCGCCCGTGGTACGTCGTCGGTCCGGGGCACCGGTGGCCGATCGTGATGAAACCCGCGTACTGGGTGCTCGAACGCTTGCCCACCACGCGCGCGGCTGCGATTCGACTAGGTCTCGTGAGCCACGAGCAGATGGTGACCGCGCTGGTCTGGTCGGTCGAAAACCCCGCGACGGGAACTCGGATCCTCGAAACGGAAGCGATCCGCGACAGCTCGATGCGTCCGCGCGATCGAAGTGCTACAGAGACGCCATGACGTACACGCCCAAGGTCCTCGTTTTCGCCGGCAGCACGCGCCGCGAGTCGTTCAACAAGAAGCTCGCGCGCGTCGCCGCCGATGCCGCGCGTGCGGCGGGAGCCGAGGTCACGCTCGTCGATTTGGCGGAGCTTCCGATGCCGCTCTACGACGGCGATCTCGAAGCGCAGAGCGGCGTTCCCGCGAACGCGCGCAAGTTCAAGGACCTCATGCTCGCGCACCAGGGGCTCTTGATCGCGTCGCCGGAGTACAACAGCTCGATCTCGGGCGTGCTGAAGAACGCGATCGACTGGGCGTCGCGGCAAGAAGCCGGCGAGCCGTCGCTGGCCTGCTTCGCGAACAAGATCGCCGGCTTGATGTCGGCATCGCCCGGCGCGCTCGGCGGATTGCGCGGCCTCGTGACGCTGCGCTCGATCCTCGGGAACATCTCGGTCGTCGTCGTGCCCGAGCAACTCGCGGTCAGCAACGCGCATGAGGCGTTCACACCGGACGGAAAGCTCGCCGATCCCAAACAGCAAGCGACCGTCGCGAAGATCGCGGGTCGCGTCGTGTCGATGCTCGCGAAGCTGAACGCGGAGCGCAGACGCGCCCGAGGCAAGGCGCACGACGCAACGGTAAAGCAAATCCGCGAAGTTGACGGCGAGAAAGTCGTTTACGAGCGCAAGGCCGTCGAGAA
>JANLUN010000132.1:0-2893 GCA_031363505.1 Planctomycetota bacterium
GATCTTCGGCTATGGCGACGTGGGCAAGGGCTGCGCGCAGTCACTGCGCGGGCAGGGTGCGCGCGTCATCATCACGGAGATCGATCCCATCTGCGCGCTTCAGGCCGCGATGGAGGGCTACCAGGTCACGACGCTCGAGGAGATGGTCGACAAGGCCGATCTCTTCATCACGGCGACCGGCAACAAGTCGATCATCAAGCCCGAGCACATGGCGCGGATGAAGCACAACGCGATCGTGGGCAACATCGGCCACTTCGACAACGAGATCGACATGTCGGGGCTCGCGAAGCACCCCGGCGTTCAGCGCATCAACATCAAGCCGCAGGTCGACGAGTGGAAGTTCGCCGACGGCCACTCCGTGATCGTGCTCGCGGAAGGCCGCCTCCTGAACCTCGGTTGCGCCACCGGTCACCCGAGCTTCGTGATGAGCGCGAGCTTCACGAACCAAGTGATGGCGCAGATCGAGCTCTACGCCAACCACTCGCTGTACGAGAAGAAGGTGTACACGCTGCCGAAGCACCTCGACGAGCGCGTCGCGCGGCTGCACCTGAAGCAACTCGGCGTGAAGCTCACCACGCTCTCGAAAGAGCAGTCCGAGTACTTGGGCGTGCCGGTCGACGGTCCGTTCAAGCCCGATCACTATCGCTACTGATCGGCCGGGTCGCGCGGTGCCTATATGACCGCGGTGAACGAAGCCACTCCCGTCGGGCGTCTCGCACCGAGCCCGACGGGATTTCTCCATCTCGGACACGCGCGATCGTTCCTGCTCGCGTGGTGGGACGTGCGCGCGCGCGGCGGCCGCATCGTGCTGCGGATCGAGGACCTCGATCGCGAGCGCGTGAAGCCCGGAATGGTCGACCAAGTGCTCCGCGACCTCGAGTGGCTGGGCGTGGATTGGGACGGCCCGGTGTGGATTCAGTCGGCGGACACGAGCGCCTTCGACGCGGCGATCGCGAGCCTCGCTGCGCGCGGCCTCGCGTACCCGTGCGTCTGCACGCGCAAGGAGATCGAAGCCGCGCAGACGGCGCCGCACAGCAGTGATCCGAGCGCGCGTTATCCGGGCACGTGTCGCGGTCGCTTCGCATCGCTCGACGACGCAGAGCGGACCTCGGGCCGGCCGGCCGCGATGCGGCTCGTCGTCGAGCCGGGCGCCGGCGAGCACGACGACGCGTTCGTGGGGCGATTCCGCTGCGACGTCGAGCATGACGCCGGCGATTTCCCCGTGTCGCGCCGCGCGGGCGAGCCGGCGTATCAATTGGCCGTCGTCGTCGACGATGCGCGCGCCGGCGTGACCGACGTCGTGCGCGGCGACGATCTCCTGCCGAGCGCGGCGCGGCAGCTGCTCGTGCAGCGCGCACTGGGCATCGCGAGTCCGATATGGCGTCACGTCCCGCTGGTCGTGGACGAGCACGGCCGGCGATTCGCGAAGCGCAGTGACGATCTGTCGCTCGCGCGCCTCGCTGCGGCCGGCGTCGATCCGAGGTCGATCGTCCGCTGGGTGGCCGAGCGCTCGGGCTTCGACGTCCGCGAGCCTTGCACGCCCGGTGAATTGGTGCGCTCGTTCGACTGGACCCGCGTGCCACGGACTCCGGTCGTGTGCGGCGCTGCGGAGCTCCGCGGTCTCACCGGAGCCGGCTGACCGGACGGCCCCCGCCGCAGGCCCGGTCCGATTCCGGGCGGTCGGCTATGCTGTGCACCCCCCGGGTCGACAAACATCGCAACCGCTGGCGCTCTCCGCGCCGGAATCTCGGGGGATATGTTCGAAAGCTCGCACAGCTACGAGGTGCTCGCGTTCTTCGGCTCAGTCGTCGTGTTCGGCGTGTGGGAAGAGATCCGACCCGCGCGACCGGTCGACCGATTGGCCGCGATCAAGACCGACGTGCTCTCGTTCCTGCTCGCGCTGTGCCTCAATCGCGTGTGCACGCACGCAGTCCAGTCCGTGATCTCGACCACGGTGCCCGGATTCGCGCTGGCCGCACTGCACTCGATCCAGAGTTGGCCGAGCGTTTGGAAGGTGCTCGTCGCGCTCATCACGGTCGACTTCGTCTTGTACTGGGTCCACCGCGCGCAACATCGCTGGATGTGGCTGTGGCGCACGCACGCTTGGCACCACTCCCCGACCGAGCTCTATTGGTTCTCCGGCTTCCGGACGAGCTTCCTGCACTCGCTCCTCTACAACGTGCCGCAAGCCACTCTGCCGATGCTCGTATTCCAGCTGACGCCGCTCGAGGCCGGCACGGCCTACGCGATCGGCGTGCTCGTGCAGTTCTGGGAGCACACGAACGTATCGGTCGACATCGGTCCGCTCGCGCGCATCCTGGTGACGCCGAAATACCATCGCATCCACCACGCCGCCGACGAGCCGCATGGAAAGAACCTCGCGCCGATCTTCTGCGTGTGGGATCGCTTGTTCGGCACGTACGTCGATCCGGACACCATGCCCGAGGACTTCCCGGTCGGCCTCGGTGCGCCGATCGAACGAACGGAGATGCCCCGTATGTTGCTCGGCGTCTGAGCCGCGCGTCCGTCGATCCTCGGCCACGCGGATTTCCCTCCGCTTCCCGAAATCCTGAACTCGCCCATGGACCTCTTCCCTCAGACACTCGATCTCGCGCTCGGCGAAGGTTGCTTCGTCGATGTCCTGCAGCACCCCGAGCATGTCGTCGGCTCGACGCCCGCGATGGTGTTCCTCCACGGCGGCGGCGGAGTCGTCGGCGATCGCCGCGCGATCTGGCCCGACGGCGGGAGCATGAACCGATTCGCGACGCACCTATTCGGTTCGCGGCAGAGCGCGTTCGACGTGATCTCGCTCGGGCTGCCGCAGTTCGCGAACCAGGGCCACAGCATGTCGGGACACCTCACGCCGATCGTGGCGACACCCACCGGCGTGACC
>JANLUN010000809.1:0-3118 GCA_031363505.1 Planctomycetota bacterium
CGATCGCGGCCGGCTGCCCGCGCGCGAGCAGGGTGAGAAGCGAGCGCTTGCCGCGCGCTGCGAGCCACGGTTCGGCGAGGAGCACGAGCGCGCCCCAGATCAATGGATACGCGTGGCGCGGAAACGCAAGCGGCAGCACGAGGAACGCGAGGCCGGCGAGCGAGAGCGCGCGCAGCACAAGTGGGTGAAGCTCGAACGGACGCGTGCGGACGCGCTCGGCGACACGCAGGCACGCGAGCAGCTCGAACGTCTCGAAGATCCCCGGAAGAACGGTCGCGAACGACAGGAAGACACCCGGGCCGCGCGCGAGCCAGTCGGCGGGGATGCCGACGTAGTACCAGTTCTGCAGTCGAAAATTGACGACCTCGAACGCGAGCCAGAACGCGGCCGACCAGATCGCGAGCAGCGCGAAGGTCCGCGGACGCGTGAGCAGCAGCGAGCGTCCGCTGCGCAGGTACAGGGCCGCGTCGACAGCGACGATGTACGGCCACCACGCGAGGTCGTAGAACCACGCCGCGCCGCTCTCGCTCCCCGAAAGCGCACTGGCCAGCGCAGTCACGTGGACTGCGCCGGCCAGGATGAGGAGCGCGCGCGCGGTGTTGCGGCGATCAGGATTCGTGTTCATCGTTCCCGCGGACACGATAGCCGGAACGGACCCCGTGTGTCGCGCCGAAGGAGCGACTAGTGCGCCGAGAGATTCGCGATCTGCTGCGCGAGCTGCGCGTTCTCGGGAAACAAGCTCAGCCCCGTCTGCCAAGCCGCCAGCGCCCGATCGCGATCGCCCATCTGCTGGTACATGTTGCCGAGCAAGAAGTGCGTGTCCGCGAACTCGGCTCGTTGCGGCGCGCCCTGTTGCTGGGCCACCAGGATCTCGAAGTGCTTGATCGCCTCGGTCTGCTTGCCGAACACGGGCGGCCAGTGCGAGAGGCTCATCGCCTTGCTGAAACGCGCGGACCAATTGCGGTCGTCCAATTTCAGCGCGCCGTCGAACGCGGAGTCCGCCTTCATCGCCCACACGCCGGCCTCGGGACCGGCGCCGGCGTGGAAGAGCTTCTGCAAGTACGCGTGGCCGAGTGCGACTTGAGCCTTGGGATCGTTCGGATCGGCCTTGGCGTTCGCCTCGAACATGGCGAGGACGGCGTCGATGCCACCTTCGTCCGCGATCTCCTTC
The DNA here is from genome assembly GCA_031363505.1 of Planctomycetota bacterium. Taxonomy (GTDB): domain Bacteria; phylum Planctomycetota; class UBA1135; order UBA1135; genus JANLUN01. Next base: position 1,172 of record JANLUN010000809.1, read on the forward strand.
CACACGGCTTGCGCGTCGTCCCAATCGAGCTCGCGCACGCGATCGAATGCGGCCTTCGGCTCGAACTTCTTGGGCGCAGCGTCGGGCTTCGCCGCGGAGGACGATGCGTCGGCGAGGGCCGGCGTCGAACGCGCGTCCAGTGCGCGCGCGACTGCGGCTTCGATCTCGCCGAGCGGGATGCGCGCGCTGTCGGGCTCCGAGAGCGGCGTCGCACTGCGAAGCTCCGTGAGCTCGCGCTCGAGCTTCGATTGTTGAGCCGTCAGGCGATCGAGTGCGGCGGCGAGCGCCGCATCGGGTTCCGGCGAGGTGGGCGCGGTGTGCTCGGTGCACTGCGAGAGCCGGCAGACGGCGAAGCTCGTGGCGCCGGCAGCGATCAAGGACACGAAGATCACGGCGATCGGTTTCATGGCGTGTGGAGTGAGGCTTGGGAGTGAGGGAAAACTGGGATCTATTTGGGTTCGGAGAGCGGCGTGAGCGAAATCTCGAGCGCACGTTCTTCGCCCGTGGTGAGCTCGATCGGGACCGCCGCGGGCGCGAAGCCGCGCGTTTCGACGCGCACGGTCCAGCGGCCGGGGCGAATGCCCGGGATGGCGAGTTCCCCGTGCGCATCGGTCACGTCGTCTTGCGTGTGCTGCACGACTTCTCCATCGCTGCTTTGGAGCGCGAGCTGCACGCGCGCGAGCGGCGTGCCCGCGGTGTCGCGCACTTGGATCTTGAGCGCGGCACCGGGCGCGAGCGCGATCTCGACGTCGCGCGGTCCTTCGCTCGTGCCGACCCACAAGTCCGCGGTGCGTTCGGGACCGTACCGGCCTGCGGTCGCGTAGGCGTGCACGCGGTAATTTCCGGGGCGCAGGTGGGGGAACTCGAAGCGGCCGCTCGCGTCCGTGAAGCCGCGACCGGCGAACTGCCATTCGCGCTCGCGCTCGATTACGATAATGAGCACGGCGCGCGCGACTCCGGCGCGCGACGCCGCATCGCGCACGTGGCCTGCGATCACGCCGCCATCGAGGCGCATTTCGATCCAGTGCTCGAGCGCGTCGGGCACTTCGACATTGCCGGCCCACACGAAGTTCTGTCCAAGGCCGCGGCCGACGATCACTTGGTAGGTCGCAGACTCGAGACCGGGGAACTGGATGTCGCCCTGCGCGTGCGTGCGCTCGGCGCGCCAATCGTCCGCGCCGCGCGCGCTCAGCGCTTGCACCATGATGTCGGCGTCCGCGAGCGGCGTCCCGTCGGCGGCGAGCACGCGACCGGAGAGACGCGTGCCGCGTTGCCGGCCGGGGAGCTCGACTTCGGTCGAGCGGCCGCGCTCGACGCGCACCTGGATCACGAGCGGATCGATGGGCTCCGCGCCGGCGTCGGGCGCGTGCAGCACGACGTACATCCCCGGCGCGAGGTCCGCGATCGAGAACGCGCCGTCGGCATCGGTGAGCGCGATCCCGTAGCTCATGCACGCGTGCGCGGTGTCGTTCGCCATGAAGCTCGCGATCACGACGGCGCCGGCACGCGGGCTGCCGTCGCTGCGCGCAACGCGGCCGAAGACCGTGCCCCCGGGCGCGAGCGCGATCTCGACTTCGTTCGCCAGCGCGCCGTCCGCGAGCTCAAGGCGCTTCGACCAACTCGCGCCGAAACCTGCGCGCGTCGCGCGCAGCACGTGCGAACGCCGGCTCAGCGCGGACAACTCGAAGCGACCGTCGGGTCCCGTGCGCGCCAGCGCGAGCCAGGGCTTCATCCAGTCGGCGTCGGACGAGAACGGCACGATCTGCGACGGCGAGTCCGTCTCGCTGAGCACGACCGCGCCTTCGATCGGCCGGTGCGTGTCGGCATCGACGACGCGCCAGCGCACGGTGACGCCGCGGTCGAGCGTGACGTCGATCGCTCGCGCAGAACTTGCGTCGAGCACGAGCGGGGCGTCGATTTGCCAAACCGCGAAGCCGCGCGCTTCGA
>JANLUN010000088.1:0-1282 GCA_031363505.1 Planctomycetota bacterium
AGTCCGTCGCTCACCGTCGCGATCGGCTCCGCGTTGTTGTCGACGCGGAACACCGAGCTCACGGCAAAGCTGCCCGCCACGACTGGATCCAGCGCCTTGAAACGCAACTTCACGTCGTGCTCGAGTTCCGCGAGATCGACGGTGGTGTCCCAGAAGAACGAGAGCACCGTGCCCAGCGGATCGGCGACGACGCCGCTGATGGCGAAAGGCGGCGTCGCATCGGCCAGCGCCGGGCGGGCGAGACGCCAGCCCGCGTCGGGGACGTCGCCTTGGATGTCGTACTCGATCTGGATCGAGACGGCGTCGTTCGACGAATCGAGCACAGTGCACTCGACGCCCACGATGCCGCTGATCTCCTGCACGGGAACGGAGATGTCGCTGATCACCGGCGCATCGTTCCCAAGGCCGATGCTCGCGCCGTTCGCACCGAGCACGATCTGCTGGATGCCGCCCGCGATGCTCGCGAAGACCTGCACGTCGTCGACGAAGTGCGCGTCGTCGGGGAGTTCGGACTCGTCCGCGAAATTCCAGGGGAGCTCGTGCTCGACGCCTTGACTCGACGTCGTGAGCACGGCGGGGTTCGAGCCGGCCTGCGTGAGCGGTTGCGTCGGCTGACCGGGTGCTTGGTAAAAGAACTCGACGGTCGCGGGGTTCGCTTCCGCGTCGGACAACACGAAGCGCACGCGCGTTTGCGCGGGGAGCTTGGGATCGAGCACGGTGAACCCGCTCATCGAGGGTGGTGCGTTGCCACCGCTGCTGCTGCCGCCGCCGCCCGAGACGGCTGCCGCGGTGCCGGCGCCGCAACCGAGGAGCGAGGTGACGCACACGGCGAGCGCGCAGTGCGGCGTGGAGATCGTGAGTGATGCGGAGAAAGACGTGTGGGGGCTCTTCATGTGCATCACGCTGTCCCGGCTACGCGGCTCAGTGGTTGTTCCAGAAGACGGTGAGCGTGTGGTTGAGATTGTTCGCCGATGCGAGATCGAAATCTCCGTCGCCGTCGAGGTCGGCTGCGGTGACGGATCGAGGCCCGTTCGTCACGCTCGCGTTTCCAAGGGTGAGTGGAGTCGAGCCGAAGACTCCGGGGCTCTCTTGGAAGAAGACGGTGAGCGTGTGGCTGACTTGGTTCGCGGAGGCGAGATCTAGATCCCCGTCTCCGTCGAGGTCGGCTGCGGCGACCGAAATCGGCTCGTTCGTCACGCTCGCGTTTCCAATGGTGAGCGGAGTCGAGCCAAAGACGCCGGGTCTCTCTTGGAAGAAGACGGTGAGCGTGCTGCTGCCTTGG